>NZ_JAJJBY010000003.1:0-270072 GCF_022625245.1 Bacillus sp. TL12
CCTTCGTTCATTTCAATTATAGGGACTTTTTCAGTGGCCTCATAAATAACGGACTTTTTTTATCCCCTCTCTACTGCCCTAAATTTTGAACCTTATCTTTTAAATCCTGAACTTGTTGAACTGTCTGCATAAGCTCTGAGTTTTTAAATTGTTCTACATCCAGTTTCCCTTCTTCTATCTTTTTCATCGTTGTATCAATTAATGCGCTTAATTTTTCATTATATCCAACAATTTGCTGATGAATGTCCTTTGCTACATCTGGGGGCGTCAATTCATTAAAAGCTGGAATATCCTTTTTAATCTCCCCAAGCTTAGTTTCTAACTCTTTTCGAGCAGCACTATCGTTAATTGCCTTTTCTACTAATCCCGGTGCTTCATTTGCAAACGCACTTACTTCATTCACATAGTCTGTTGCCTTTTGAGCATAATCAATTGAATTCTTACCTTCTTCAATTACAGAACATCCCATTAAACCAATTGCAATTAAAAACACAAGTAATATTGTCTTTTTTAATTTCATATTTTACCTCCTAAACGAATACGAATCCATTGCTTCTTCTATACATGTATAAACACTTATTCCTTTCGTTATACTTGATTTAAAATACTAGCTACTTAATTTTTTATTTTCCTTACCTCAACTTATATATTCTAGCAAAACTTTTCATTTTCCTTTTCATAATCAATTTTGAAAAGCATACGGAATTTTCATAAAGAAAAAGACATACTTAAGCATCACTTAAGTATGTCCTTTTCTCTATCCTGCCGCTTACTTTCTTACATATCCTATAACTGTGACAAGTTCTGATTCTATATGAACACTGATAATTTCCTCAATAACATTTGTGTATCCTTCTCCTATAGCCGCTCCATATTGTAAAGAAATTTGTTTTCTCTTATAAGCTGACTGAGGTATAGTCAAACTGAATTTCCTAAGATTTCTTTCATCTTCAGGTTCCATAAGTAAAATCATCCCATCTTCCTCAAACATACAATCATCCTTTCACTTACATTCCTACTATGGCTCAGTATTGCCTTTATGTGCTAGGTTCTAAACCCACTTACAAATCGTATGCTACTCTGCATTCGATGAACATTCATTTTCCATCTTTAGAAAAGCGGAAGCGGCTCGCTCAAAATCGCTGGACGTTGGAGCCCTAGGCAGAGAGGCTCTTTTCACCTCATCCGAGGGGGGCGAAACGACCGGAGATTCTAGCCACTAGAGCTGGACATTGCTTTCGCCGAATTTTGAGGTGGGAGTATTACTGCCCGTTAATGCGGGATAAAACAGCACGAATCTTAAACTAGCAAGAATTCGTGCTTTTCATAACGATGTTTTTTACATTCCTTGATCCATCTTATAGAGTCTACGATATTTCTCATTTTCTACAAGAAGTTGCTCATGACTACCTTGTATCGTGATGTGACCATCCTCGAGAAAAATAATTTCATCCACATACTCAATTCCTACAAGATGATGTGTTACCCAAATTACAGTTTTATCTTTCGTTGCCGCAAACATCGTTTTCAATAAAGCTACTTCCGTTTTAGGATCCAAACTAATAGTCGGTTCATCCAGTATAATAATGGGTGCTTCTTGCATAAGAGTTCTTGCAAAAGCTACTCTTTGCCTTTCACCTCCGGAAAATCTCTTCCCCATCTCATGCATTTTCGTTTGTAATCCATTCGGAAGAGATTGAATATGAGAAGCGATTTGTGCTTGTTCTAAAGCTTTCCAAATATCTTGATTAGCAGCTTCAGGTCTTCCAATCCGCACGTTATTCCCAATTGTCGTATCAAACAAATGTGGTTTTTGATTTAACACAGAAATATATTTTGATATAAGGTTCGTATGTGCTAATTTTCCATTTAGTAAAACTTGACCATTTATTGGACTCAGAGCGCCTGTTAATAACTTTAATAAAGTAGATTTCCCTGTTCCGCTTCTCCCTAAAATAGCAATCTTCTTTCCTGCCTTTATTTTAAGCGATACATCTTTTAATACTAACTCGTTACTTTCCGGATAACTATACGATACATTGCGCAATTCAATTTCTACATCTTTGGGCACAACATCTCTTTTATCTTCACCCTTCTCTTGTTCGTCTTGTGGAGCCATCTCATTTTCCACACTATTAAGCCGATGTGCAGACTCTATATAAGATGGAATTCGATCAATTGCATCTGAGACAGGGATAAGCACATTTGTTATTGATAGTGTCATTAATATAAATGCCGCAATCACTGTTGGTGCAATTTGCCCGCTTTCCGCTTGATTTCCAGTCCAAATGATCATGGAAATAACAACCATTCCTACTATTAAATGAATAATCCCATCTCGAATATGATGCCAACGCTTCATTTTCTTTTCAATCTTTACTAACTGGACATTTTGCTCTGTATATTCTTTTACAAACTCAGTTGTTCTGCCACTTGCTTGCCAATCGGATAACCCAAATACAGCATCTGTCAATTGTTGATATAAACGATTCCTACCCTGCTTCAATATAACATGATGTTGTTTCATCATGAATAGCGAGACGAATGGAAGGAGAAAGACAATAACAGCTAACATGCTTCCTGCTATAAGTGCAAACATCCAATCAAACGCACCAAGGACAACAACAAATATACTATATATAGCTAACGCTAATATACTAGGAAATATTGTTCGTAAATATAGATTTTGTAAATGCTCGATATCTTCAGATAACACACCTAATACATCGCCAGTTTGAAAGCGAGACCGTAAAAATAAAGCTTGCGGTTCTACTATTCTATATAACTTTGTGCGCATTTTTTCTAATATACGGAGAACCACATCATGTCCAACTAAGCGCTCTACATAATGAAAGACTGCTTGCCCGATACTAAACGCACGCGTTGCCACAATCGGAACATATACAGCCATTATATTTTCCGGCCGAAGGGAAGATTTAGAAATTAAATAACCTGAAATGAAAAGTAGCATTGCCCCTGAACTTACCCCAAGAAGGCCGAGAATAAGAGTCAGGGTCATTCCCCCTTTATTTTTCTTTATATAAGGCCCACTCCAGTTATTCATTTCGCTCTCCTCCCTTCAGTATGAAAATGTAATGATTTTTTCGCAAAAAGCCCTTCATATGTTCCTTTTTCTAAAATCTTACCTTTTTCCAAAACAAGAATATGATCCATTTGTTTCATCCAATGAAGACGATGAGTTGCAAAAAAGACAAGCTTCCCCTTAAATACACGTAACATGGCTTGCTTTATCTCAAATTCAGTTTCAATATCAAGGTGAGCTGTCGGTTCATCTAATAAAATGATAGGCTTTTTACTTAAAAGAGCACGGGCCATCGCAACGCGTTGTTCTTGCCCACCACTTAGCATACGCCCACCTTCTCCAATTCTTTCATACATTCCATTTGGAAGAGAACCAATAAGTGAACGAAGACCGACCTCATCGATTACTCTTTCTATTTCTTCATCAGTTGTATTTGTCTCATAAAAACAAAGATTATCTCTTAATGAAATCGGAAAGATATATGGTTGCTGCGGAATATAAGCAATATTTTGGATCCATGCTTCCCGCGTATATGCATGTATTGTATTTCCATCCACAATCAGGCTTCCATGTAACGGCTGAAGAAATCCTGCTAATACATCGATTAATGTCGATTTCCCTGCTCCGCTTTCTCCAATAATGCCAATCATTCCATTACCTTTCCATGAAAAGCAAATATCTTCTAGTATCGCTTTTCCTGTTTCATCATTACAAACATTTATATCTTTTAATTCCATACTACTAGATGAATCCCACATCATTTTCACACTACTTATATGAGCAGACACACCTTTTTGTTGATCTAAAATCTCTTCCATTTGCTCCATTGCGATTTGTCCATCTAATGTCGCGTGATAGTTGGCCCCAACTTGGCGAATTGGCAAAAAATATTCTGGAGCTAAAATTAAAATTGTAAGAGCTGGCAACAACAGAATCGTTCCGTCTATTAGACGAATTCCAAGACCTACTGCAACAAAAGCAATCGATAAACTCGTAAAGAAATCAAGTGCAAAAGAAGAAAGAAAAGCAACTCGCAATGTGCGAATGGTTGCTTTCCTATATCTTTTACTCACTTTTTCAATTTTACCTTCATGCTCTTTGCTCTTCCCTAAATATTTCAATGTTTCTAATCCTTTTAACGTATCTACAAAATGATTCGATAGTATACGATACGTGTCATACTGCTTATCGGCCATTTTCTGTGCTGCTAGTCCTAAAAGGATCATAAATACAATGACAATAGGAATTGTTACAACTAAAATCACCGCTGACTCCAAATCAAGTGTCGAGACATATATAACAAGAAGCGCTGGAACGATACAACTTCTAATCATTCGAGGGATTGTTAACTCAATATATGTTTTAAGCTTCTCTACCCCTTCAATTAATAAGGTCACCAGATGACCAGTTCCACTTGTTTGAACAAATCTTGGTCCTAATGTGAAATATGCCTCAATTAATTGTTTGCGTAGTAGCAATCCCACTTTTTCAGCAAAGCGTTCAACAAGTAACTGTGATGTTCGAACCAATATTTGACGTACAGCAAATGAAATTCCAAAATATAAAATTTCATTTAGCACTGTTTGAACTACTTCTCCATGAAATAAAAACGTAATAGCACGAGCTAAAAAAACGGTCTGTGCAATAATGCTACAAGCTTCTAAAATACTAATAATACTTAATGCTACATATAAAATACGGCTACCAGGATAAGACGGAAGTCCTCTTTTTCTTTTCATTAGTACTCCAAATCATTGTCTGACTTAACAGGTTGTCTAAACACATAAAAACTCCATATTTGACTTCCGATTACAAACGGCAATATAGCAATCGAAAAATACGTCATGAGTTTTAATGCGTAAGCCCCTGATGCTGCATTATAAATTGTTAAATCATTCATCGCCCCTAACGTACTAATCATGACACGAGGGAACATGCCAATAAACACACTTGCACTTAGCAAAATGATTGTTAAACTCGTCATAAAGAAAGCTAAGCCGTCTCTTCTTCTTTTATTTAATAACGTTGACGTAAATAACGCTACAAAAGCTCCAATTGGAGCCATAATCCACTCTGTGCCATGAGTAGTGAAAATATCGGTTTTCCATAATCCCACACCGGCAAAAATAAAGAGTGCTATTAGTGAAAAGGGAGCAATTTTTATTGCAGCAATACGTGCACGTTCTCTTAATTTACCAGTTGTACGTATTGTGAGAAATTGTAATCCATGGACGATACATAATAGTAGGAACATTACTCCTCCAAGTAACGCAAATGGATGCAGTAATTGCAGGAATCCACCTACTACATTTTTAGTTTCATCAATAGGTACACCTACCATAAAGTTTGCAATCGCAACTCCCCAAAGGATAGGTGGTAGCAAACTTCCAATAAATATGCCCCAATCCCATGCGTTCTTCCATTTATGATTGTCTATTTTCGCACGAAATTTAAAAGCAACTCCTCTCATAATTAAAGCAAGCAGCATAAATACAAACGGAATATAGAAGCCGCTAAATAAGGTTGCATACCAATGTGGAAATGCCGCAAACATAGCGCCACCAGCACAAACAAGCCATACTTCATTCGCATGCCAAAACGGTCCGATTGTATTTAAGTAAACTCGTTTTTCAAAATCGTTCTTTCCTAAAAACCTCGAAACTGTTCCTACACCAAAATCGAAACCTTCAAGTACAAAAAATCCAACAAATAAGATTGAGATAATTAAAAACCACAACTCATTAAGAGATAACATACTCTTCCTCCTTATCGAATGGATCATGGCTTTGATAATCCTTTTTCGTTTTCTTATTCGCATGTCCTTTAATAATACGAACGAATAAGTAAACGCAAATTCCACCCATAATTAAATACAGTGATGTGAATGAAATAAGTGAGAATAATACTTCACCAAATGTTACATTTGGTGATACAGCATCTTCTGTTTTCATAACACCAAAGACAACCCACGGTTGACGGCCCATTTCAGTCATAATCCATCCAACTGTATTACCGATGAATGGAAGAGCAATCGCATACACCATTAATTTTAAATACCAAGACTTTTCAGTTAAACGATCTTTTCTTGATAAGAACCATCCGTAAGCTCCTAAAAGCATCATAAATGTTCCGCTCATTACCATCGCTCTAAAGCTCCAAAACATTGTACGTACTGGCGGAATGTAATCTCCAGGTCCATATTTTTCTTCATATTGCTTTTGAATTTGATTCATACCTTCTACTTGACCGCTAAATTTATCATAAGACAATAGACTTAACATGTATGGAATTTGAATTTCAAACGAATTTGATTTTGTTTCCGGATTAATGTTTGCTAAAACTGTAAATGGTGCTGGATCTTCACTTGTATTCCATAATGCTTCAGCTGCTGCCATTTTCATTGGTTGTGATTTAATTAAATGCTGCGCTTGTGCATGACCAAAGAATAATACAAGAGCTGTTGCAATTGTTCCAACAGTAATTGAAACTCGGAAAGACTTTTTAAACATCTCCGTCTCTTGTCTTCTTGAAATTTTCCATGCGCTAACACCAGCGATAAAGAATGCTCCTGTTGCCAATGCTGCTGTAATCGTATGTGGGAACTGCACCCATAGTTGCGGATTTTGAATAATTGCCCAGAAATCGTTCATCTGCGCACGTCCATCTGCTGCCATTTCATATCCTACCGGAGCATGCATAAAGGCACTTGCAGTTAAAATCCAAAATGATGATAACATTGTTCCTAGTGACAAAAGCCAAATACATAAAAGGTGGATTCGCTTCGGAAGTTTATCCGCACCAAATACCCATAACCCAAGAAATGTTGATTCTATAAAAAAGGCTAATAGCCCTTCAATTGCAAGTGATGGTCCAAAAACATCACCAACAAAACGTGAATACGTTGACCAGTTCATACCAAACTGAAATTCTTGTAAAATACCTGTTACAACACCTACTGCAAAGTTAACAAGGAATAACTGCGCCCAAAATTTCGTCATCTTCTTATAATTTTCTTGTCCCTTTACCACATACAACGTTTGCATTAGCGCAATGATAAAGGCTAAACCAATAGACAACGGAACGACAAAATAATGAAAAATCGTCGTGGATGCAAATTGTATTCTTGCTAATTCGAGCGTATCCATGTCAAAGTCACTTCCTTCTTAAAATGTTTATATTTTTAAATAGATTGAGTCGTAATGATTAAAGAGATTCTCATTGCAATCCAATCCATTGGAAATACGAAAAGATAGTACCACTTATGTATTATCGGAAAGTATAAATTTTCAGTCTTTTAGTGCATCAAAGTAAAACTTACACTTTACCTTCTCACTATTTCCACAGTGTTTTGTTTGTTAATCAAATTGTATAATATACCCGCATAATAAATTCAGGTGATTTTTGACGTATTCTTGACAGGATTTTGTCTGAAATATGTCTTTTGTAATTTTTTTGAAATAGAAATTTCATATTACAAAAACATGTTTTCCAAACATATAACCTACTTTTCAAACGGTTCTGGTGCAAAAACTTTAAAACAATTGCAATTAATCTCTTAAGCTCGGACATACTGATACTATTACTCTTAAAAGACCTTTTGAAACAGCACACTTTCATGTGAAGTAGGCTTATACACTTCCTGATAGGAAGTTATTACATAATATATAGTATAACGATGATGTCTAAGGTGCTAGACCGGAGAATTACCTACACAAATCCAGGGTTATTCGGGTTTAGAAAGACTCTTATTAAAAAGGGGCGTTTCAAAAGAATATGTTAACGTCGTAAAAATGTTATATGTGATATCAAAGTAAGGATCGGCGTAAAGCCCTATTATTTTTTATATATTATGGAAAGAAATATATTGGAGGAAAGAATTTATGTTAACGATTTATTTAGTACGTCATGGTGAGACGCAATGGAATACGGAGAATCGCTTACAAGGATGGAAAAACTCTCCGCTTACGGAAAAAGGAATAAGAAATGCTAAATTGTTGGGGAAAAGATTATCGAACATTGAATTTCGTGCCGTTTATTCAAGCCCTAACGAGCGTACCATTCAAACGGCAAAATATATTTGTTCAGGAAGAAACATTCCCATTATAACGGACGAAAATTTAAAAGAAATTAGTTACGGAGAATGGGAGGGGAAGACAAAGGAAGAGATTGAGAAAAATTTTAAAAAAGAGTATTTCGATTACTGGAACGCTCCTCACCTATACGATCATAGACCACATAAAGGGGAAGGGATCAACGATTTAAAGAAAAGGGTCGAGAATGTTTTAAATAAAATTCTTGCTGAAAATCCCAGTGGTAATGTTCTCGTTGTCTCACATGCAGCAACGATTAAAGCCTTATTACTCTACACTATGAATATCCCTATCGAAAAAATGTGGGATCCTCCATTCATTTATGGGACAAGTCTTACTGTTTTTCATTGGGATGGTAAAAGATTCATATTCGAAACAGTAGGTGATACATCTCATTTTGAAGAGGATGTTTGATTTTAAGTATAGGTCAAGCCCATTCACAGGTTGAATTAGATCAAACGGTAAAAGATAACATCAAATTTCCGAATTCTGGTGAAACGAGGTTAACCGGTAAACGATAATCTAATTTCTCTTGTGAAGATATATATCCCGCAAATTAATAAAAGAGCGTAAAAATACGGTCTTAAAGGCACTCATCGTGCACCTCAGTTCTCAAATCGTTAATATTATTGGTATATCAACATTTACGGCCCTTTCTCGGAAATCCGAGAAAGGGTTTTTAATTCACAAAATTCCGGCTTGAATACCCTTCCTCAAAAACTCATATAATGTTTAAATAAATTTGCTAGTTTTTCTTTTGCTGTATTTGTCACGTGAGTAAAGATATTCATCGTTGTTTGAATATCTTTATGCCCTAGTCTTACTTGAACATCTTTAATACTTGCCACAGCTTCAAATAGTAATGAAGCATGAATACGCCTGAATCCACGAATGGTAATGGGCTGAAGTTCCTTGTTCGTTAAGGAGTTAAAGAAGAAAATGAAGTATTACTACCTATGCTCTAAAAAGCATTGGTTTGGCGGAGAGAACTGGGCATGGAATTGATAGGATTTTCGAAGGATCTATTATGTATAGGAGCCCCTGGCCGGATTGTTCAGAGTCTACAGATAGATGTGTAAAGTTATTTATTCAACGGACAAAACCAGGTTTAGCTTTTACTAAAATAATTTCACTGGATTATATAGATCTAAATTTATCATTGACCGCATTGAGACGCTCAGGATTGTTTAACGTCAATGTGCGAACCCCATTCTGCGTATCCACGATAATATGCTCCATATATATCCTCCTCAATATATTAATTTTTAATTACATTTAAACATTATGTTTTAATGATATCAGACTGTGACGGGAACTATTCTGCCTTCAATCAATGAAAAAACGAATGACAATTCATTCATTTTATAACTATAATAAATCTAGAGAAAGAGTGTATACTCCCTTTCTCAGCAATCTGATCACCATTAATGAGGTATCTACATTCATCATCTTTAATATTTATATTATATAATTCATTTAAGTGATTTGCATACAAGTTATTTTACACTTATCTTTTAGGATTTATCTGAAAGACTGATTTCTTGGTATAAACCAACCAATTAGGGCAATACCGACTAAAACTCCATAGAAAATCAGAGTCCAAGCTGTACTGTGTGGAAAATCATGGTCTAAGATACCAATATCCTCATGGGCAAGGGTAATTACAGCAAGTTTGACACCCACCCATGCAACAATTGCATATGCCGTTGTTTCCAATGCTGGACGTTTTTCAAGAAGCTGTACAAACCAGGTTGCTACAAACTTAATCAAAATAAGACCAGCAACCCCTCCAAGAATAACAACCAAGAACTGTCCTCCATCCATACCACCGAAATCGTCTAGTGGTGAATCTGGAAGGCCTAGGGCAAGAGCAACTGCCGCTAGAATTGAATCAATTGCAAAAGCAAGGTCAGCTACTGCAATCTTTCCTACTGTGGGCCAGAAACTTTTACCTGCAGATTCCTTTTCATCGTCCTTATGAATATTCTTATTGTCTTTTCCGAACCGCGCCTGAATGATGTGCTTTAATCCTAGGTAAAGAAGATAAGCCGCTCCTATTGCCTGTATCTGCCAGACATTTACAATAAATGAAATGGCAAAAAGGGTAGCAAATCGAAAAGCAAAGGCCGTAATGATTCCGTAATTTATCGCTCTTTTTTTCTGATCTTCGGGTAAATGCTTGGCTATAACTGCTAGTACAAGAGCATTGTCTGCCGATAGCAATCCTTCTAATCCTATTAGAATTAACAATGCCCAAGCATACTCTAGCCATAATGACTCCATCCAATTCTCTCCTTTCTAAAACTAATAATCATGTAAAGTTAACAATTGAAGAAAGAAAGTATGTTATTGGTTCACCACCTGTGTTCTATAGATTATTTGATCATTCACTCTAACTATTTTACAATTTGAAATTCCGGGTTTTGAAGTTTGTCATAATCTCCCTTAATAACCTATAAAATACGCTTTAAACATGTTTTGGATAAAGAAAATCATCTCAAATTTGTTGTATTTTAGAGGTGTGTGATTTGATATTATTCCGAAGATTTTTCACTCCTCAGAGCTGTTTTTATGTGCTACTTCGTTGCCCTGAATTTCAACTTTAATCTTTCTTACTCGTCTATCTACTACTTCATCAACACTTATCTTTAATTTTTCATAATAAAATGAATCTCCTTTTAAAGGAATTGCTTCAAGCTTTTCGAGAATCCATCCTCCTAATACAAAATAGGCACTTTTAGGTAAGGATACATGCATCAACTCAGCGAAATCACGTAAAGGGTATTGAGCATCAAAAATGTATACATTTTCATTTATTTGAGATACTAATTTCTTCGATCCCTCATTTTCATCTAATATTTCACCAACAATCATTTCTAAAATATCCTCCAAAGTTACGAGACCTATTGTTACTCCAAATTCATTTAAAACAATTGCCATACGCATTTTGTCTTTTTGCAAGCGCGGTAATAGAACTGAAGCCTTCATAGATTCCGTTACATACAATGGTTCTCTTAGCAGGTCTTTAATATTTATCTCTTTATACTTTAGCAAATGCGATAAAAATTCCTTCTTAGATAAAAATCCAATAATATTATCCATACTCTTTTCATAAACAAGAATTCTTGAAAAGCGCTCTTTAAAAAAAACTTTTGTTATTTCTTCAGTGGTTAAGGTGATATCAATAGCAACAATATCCACACGTGGGGTTAAAATTTCTTTCAAGGAGATCTCATCTAGATCCATTGATCGATGGATTAGTTGGCTTTCTACAGCATCAATTACTCCCTCTTCCTTACCCATATTTATAATTAATTTTATTTCTTCTTCAGTGATAGAAGGCAATTTATTATTATTTGAAAACAATTTTGTGAACAGTATTTTTGAACTGAGGAGAAGAGAATTTATAGGGGCAAGCAGTTTATTTAAAATATATATAACATTTGATATAGCTAAAGAATAGGATTCTGCATGATTCTTCGCTAATGATTTCGGAATGATTTCTCCAAATATCAATATCAGAATACTCATGACCACTGTACTTATCCATACACCAATATTTCCGCCAAATATATCAGTCAACAATTTAGTTGATATACTTGCCGCTGCAATGTTCACAATGTTATTTCCCACTAGAATTGAAGAAAGTGATTTATCGAAATTTTCGGGTTTAGTAAGATAAAGAGCTTTATCACTTCCTCTTCTTCCTTCGTTAACAAATTTTTTTAACCTTACTTGATTCACACTCGCTAAAGCTGTTTCTGCTGATGCAAAGAATGAGGACAATAAAAAGAGAAAAACTAAAAGAATGAGTGAAAACATCAATATCACCTCCAAAAAATAAATTTTTTCTTTTAACGATTTCAAAAATTTAGATAAAATGATAAAAAAAGGGAATATACCCTTTTTGTGAAATCATACCCACAGACGCCTGGGGCAAGCATAAGATTTAAAACTTACATTTTTATATCCAGAAATTTGATATAAATCCAAACTCATTTTTGCTTGGATTTGATTTCAATTATAAATTCAATCATGTCAATTCTTTCACCGGTCGCCACAAAAACACTACTATTTGATTTATTGGTAAAATGGGCAAGACCTTCTAGTTTATCGTACTTTACAAATGTGTCAAATCCAGAGATATCTTCTCCACTCATCAATATTTGTTTTACAAGTGTACCTGGAGGGGTTTCTTCCAACAGCCGACAGATTGGATGAGGCAATTTAGTTTCCTCCTTTACTCTCAATTACTTTACTATATTTCATTCATATAGCCTGACCTATTATTACTCAGACTTTGTTTTAAAGTTGAGTATCGGTTTCGGTATCGGTTTCCGTATCGGTTCCCGTACCGGTTTCAGTACCGGTTTCCGTATCGGTTTCGCTTTTGGTTTCGGTTTGCTTTCGGCTGCGGATACAAACTCAATTTTGTCAATTTTCTCGCATATTACCACAAAAATATCATTAGACTCTTTACTGAAATAAGCAAGGCCTGATAATCTATCAAACTTTACAAACTTCTCAACTCCTGATACTTCTTTTCCATTGATTATTAGTTCTTTTACAAGTGTATATGGGGAGGTTTGTTTCAATAGAAGACGGATAGAATTAGACAATTTGATTTCCTCCTCTGCTTTCAATTATTTTACTTTATTTCATTTATAGGACAGTCCTATTTTTTAGTTCTCGATTTTGGGTATAAACTCAATCATGTCAATTTTTTCAGCGATTGCCACAAAAACACTATTAGATTTATTGGTAAAAAAAGCCAAACCTGTTACTCTATCATACTTTACAAATTCCTCAACTCTTGATACATCTTCTCCATTGATCATTAGTTCTTGTATAAGAGTACCTGGAGGGGTTTGTTCCAATAGCAGACAGATTGGATTAGTCAATTTGATTTCCTCCTTACTTTCAATTACTCTACTATATTCCATACCAGCAGCTTTTGTCTGTGTGTTTATTACAGAATAATAAAATATGCGTTAGTTTAATCGAAATATTGGGAAAATGTCTTTTTTCATCCTCTATTAATCTCTCATTTTTTACAGACTCTTTCTTTTCATTCATCAATTGTCCAAGCATCGCAAGCTTATAATCATATATTGATATATAAGGGAGGTGAAAAAATGCACCAATTAATGCTATTTATTTTCCTGGCAGTCTTTTTCATTCTTGAGCTGACACTTTTAAGAATACTTTTTGCAAACCAAACTAATAAGATCTTTAACATATTATCTGAAGGTCAAGACTTTTCTCCAGATAATGTCTATTCAGAGAAAAATATGAATCCAGATTCTGTTTTAATTAGAGCATTTAATCCTAAAAAATACTACTAGTCCCATAGGAGGCTAAACCTTTGCATTGCATGTTCATGGTAAAAAATATCGATTAATTAGAAAGGAGGTTAAAGATGCTAGAATTATTTCTCTTTCTGCTATTTATTGGACTATTCATTTATGGAATGTTCTTATTTGGCAAGGGACTATTTAATTTTTCAGGACCATCCCTTAATAAATGGCTATTTACTATAACGGGTGCGCCATGGAAAGGTCTAATAATAGGTACTCTAGTCACAGCTGTTCTAAATAGCAGTTCTGCAGTAATGGTCATTACAATTGGGCTCATTTCCGCCAGAAAACTGACATTTCCACAAGCCATTGGAATTATACTCGGTACTAATATTGGTACAACTGTAGATGCAGAAATTATTACGCTGGACATTGATTCGCTCATCATTCCTATGGCAGTTGTCGGTGGAGTGTTTGCATTGATAAAAGGAAAAATCCTTCGCAGTTCAGGGTTTATTTTACTTGGTTTAGCTGCCGTCTTTGGAGCTATGTGGGGATTTGAATATTTGGCATCCTCATTGTTAGAAATGGAATTCGTTAACCAATTACTCCTAAAACTAGGTAACAATTCCTTTTATGCTGTTTTAGCCGGAATAGTAATTGCAGGAACGATTCAATCAAGCAGTGCTACTGTAGGAATTACAATGGGATTCCTTACGTCAGGTATTATGGAGTTAGATACAGCAGTTGCGATTATGCTGGGGGCTAATATTGGTACATGTGTAGATGTATTATTTGCTGGTTATGTCTCACGTGTAAAGGAATCGCTACTTACTGCCTGGGCTCATGTATGGATTAATATATTAGGAGTTGCTGTATTTTTCCCTTTCATAGGATGGCTTACTGACCTTGGTCAACTACTGTCCTCCCATCCAGATGTTCAGCTAGCACATGTTAGTGTTATCTTTAATATATTAGTTTCACTTCTATTCCTGCCATTTACAAATCAATTTGCAAAGTTTATTTTAAAAATACACGATCGTAAAAAGAACCCTTCATTATAAGGCTCAGTACCAGCGTTGCTGTAACCAGGGGCAAAGTAGCAAATAATGATACGTTACTTCTACTCTGTCCCATTCATGTGTTTTACTAGTTATCTGGCTTTGGTGAAAAACCTTAAAACAATTGCAATTAATCTATGAAGCTTGGACATACTGATACTATTACTCTTAAAAAGGACGTGATCCGTATGGAAAAACAATACATAAAAAACGCCGATTATGCAGTATTCTCCTGCTTCATCAGCGTTTTTTCAGAGTATAAAATTAAAAATCATATTCTGCATCTTTCATTTGACGAATGCCTGCATATGCGTCAACAAGTAGTACTGTATCTTCCACTAAACGCTCCATCCGGAAAAGAATATCATCATTGATGATTTCTTTTCGGTGGAAATCTTTTTCTTCAATAAATACATACGTTGGGACAATATGCGCCTTCATATAGGATAAAATTGGTTTTAACTGCTGCTCCACCATTAAATAATGTTTCGCTGTTCCGGCTGTAACAAGCATGCTCACCACTTTATCTCGAAAAGCGTTAACTGGTAATAAATCAAAAATATTTTTTAATGTCGCTGGAATAGATGCTTGAAATGTTGGTGTACCAATAATAATCGCATCTGCTGCCATGATTGTTTCCGTTACATACTTTGTATCCCCTTCATATTCCCAATAATTTCGCCCATCACTAAAGACCACTTCATATTCTGCAAGGTCTAGTAATTTGATTTCTGCATTGGGATATTTTTCACTTGCCAATTTCAACGTATAATCCATCGCTGTTCTTGTTTTAGAACCCACATTAGAACCTGCAATTCCTACGATTTTCATTCTATTCACTCCTTATTGTTTCGCTGTATGTCTCTTAATAGTTGGTATTACTTTTGTGGCAATCAACTCAATGTTTTTCGCTACCTTTTCAAATGGTACGCCGCCAAAGTCAATTTGTGCCATAAAACGCTGCTGACCATATAATTCATGTTGATATAGTACTTTTTCAATAATTTGCTCTGGACTACCAATCATTAGTGCATCTCGATAATCTGTAGCTTGTGCAAATTGTTGTTTTGGATAGCCTCCGCCACGTAATGCCAACATTCCAGCATTAATATGTGGATAATACTCACGAAGTGCATCTTGTGAATTTTCTGCTGTATACAATAAACTTGTAGTTGCAATTGGTAAAGTTGCTGGATCAAAACCACTTTGCTCTGCTGCTTGACGGTACGCATCTACCGATCCCTTAAAGTTGATAGCAGGACCACCAAGTGTTGTCAGCATCATCGGTACACCCGCATATCCAGCCTTAATTGCGCTAGCAGGCGGGCCACCTACTGCACGCCAAATCGGCATATATCCACCTTCTGGTTGCGGCAAAATGGTTGCATTTTTCAATGGAGCACGAAATTGACCTTCCCACGTTACTTTTTCCTCATTATTTAACTTCAGCAATAGCTCCATTTTTTCTTCAAATAACTCTTCATAATCACGCACATCATAACCAAGCAAATCATAACCAAGCAAATCATATGCACCTACACGTGAACCACGGCCAGCAACAATTTCAGCTCTGCCGCTTGAAATTAAATCAAGTGTAGCAAAATCTTCGTATACACGAACAGGATCCGATGTACTTAACACTGTTGCCGAACTAGCAATTTTAATATTTTTTGTTGCCTGTGCAATTGCCCCTAAAATGACCGTATGGGCCTGAGTTGTAAAGTATGTTTGATGGCTTTCCCCAACAGCAAATACATCAAGTCCTGCTTCATCGGCTAACTTACTTGCCTCAATTAATTCTCGAATGCGCTGCTCTGCACTAATTTTTGAACCTGTATGCGGATTTGGAATATGATCCCCAATCGAATATAAACCAAACTCAATCCCTTTACTTGTATCTATACGATATTGTTTCATCATTTCTCTCTCCTTTTTAATCAAGTGGTGTTAACTTCCCTTCAATTTCTGCACGTCGTTCTTCTAAAAATGGTGGTAAATCTAACACTTTACCAAGTTCTTCTACTTTTGAATCTATAGTAAATCCAGGTCCATCTGTTGCAATTTCAAATAAAATACCATTTGATTCTCGGAAATATAAACTTTGAAAATAAAAGCGGTCTACAATCCCTGTTGAATAAAATCCATTTTCTTTAACAACCTCTTCCCAATAACGTAACTCTTCTTCGTTTTTCACTCGGATTGCTAAATGATGAATACTTCCTCTCCCAGGCTTTTCCTTTGGTCCTTCTTTTTGTTTCACAACAATTTCTCCAAATGACTGTCCACGAACAGCCTGGTAAATTGCCTCTCCATCAGAACGAGATGCTTCTACATAACCAAACATATCCTTTAATGTTTTCCCTAAACTCTCTAAGTCTCGTACTGTGATTTCAACAGTTCCCATACCTAAAATACGATGCTCATTCTCTACAGCAGAACCATCCCACGCAGACCAATACGCTGGTACCTCTTCATCTTTATTATTTAACAATACCAATCGTAATCCATCTGGATCTTCAAAATGTAAAGCATCTCGACCAACATATGTTGTAATTTCACTATGCTTTACATCCAATTGTTCAAATCGTTTTTTCCAAAACGTAAGACTTTCAAGCGATGGAACAAGTAAACCAATTTGTGTGATTGCATTTGTACCACCAGTTGTTCTTCCTGCCATAGGCATTTCAAAAAATGAAAGTTCTGTTCCTGCACTACCCGTTAAATCTCCATAAAATAAATGATACATTTTAGGATTATCTTGATTCACCGTCTTTTTTACGCGGCGTAGTCCTAATGCTTTTTGATAAAATTGATTATTCAATTGAGCATTTTTCGTAATCATTGAAATGTGATGATGTCCAGGAATTTTATACATGTTTGTTCCTCCTTTTATCATTTGACTAATCAAGTGATAGTGTAAAAAAAATTACTCAGATGGTAATTCTTTTTTTACACTATGCTTATGAACACGTGTTATTAGCTTATATAGTGTTTCTTGTTCTTCTTCGTTTAATACATCATTAAAAAATGATGATTGAAATGCAACTTGTTCAGGTAATGCTTTGTCTAAAATAGATTCAGCTTTCTCCGTAAGACTAATCATTTTCGTTTTCCAATCTTGCTTACGTACAATGTATCCTTCTTTTTCAAGACGCGTTAGCATACGCGAAATGCCGCCTTGCGTAACCGTAACCTTTTCAGCTAACTCCATTTGCGTGAGTGGCTGATAAATTCGAATTTGCATGAGTACATCGAATTGAGCAGTCGTTAAATCAAAGCGTTTTAAAAAATCATTTGATAACTGATTACTTTGGTTTGTAAAACGAATTAAGCGCAGCCAAATTAACGATCCTATCGTATTTTCACGCATTTCGAATACCTCCTCATCACTGATCTTACTATCACTTTACTACTCAATTGATAAAATTGCAAGCAAAAAAATTTATCAATTGAAACCTCCATCAGCAGAATATTCTCCCGCTGATGGATAACTCTTACCTAACTTCCGCATTCCTTTCTAAACCTTGAGATAAAGTTTCATGCGCTATGTTCAACTTCCTTGCCTTTTTCTGTCTTTTTATTTTGTACTACCTTTCTTATTTTTTTCACCGTTCCAACCAATCCTGTCGGGAAACCTAATAACACAATAATATAAAGTAGCCCAAGGAAAATGGTCCATCTTTCAAAGATTGGATACTGCGCCGCCAGTTCTGATAAATAATACTTTAAAGATTCAATAATTCCAGCTCCTGCAATTGCCCCAATTAATGTTCCAACTCCCCCAATCATTGCCATCAATAGAGCATTCAAAGTCATTTCAATTGAAAAAACAGTTGTATTTACAAAACGTAATGTAATAACAAATAAACCACCGCTAATCGCTGCTACTATCCCTGCAACTATACTCGCAATAATTTTATAGTGAAGAACCTTATATCCAAGTGCTTCTACCCGTTGCTCATTTTGCGAAATTGCCTTCAAAACTTTTCCGATAGAAGATTGAGTAAATAAGCGAAGCAATAAAAAAATCACAAGTAGACATACGAGGGTAATATAGTAAAATGTGAAGCGGTCACGAAACATATCAGGTACCCCGAATGTAAAGCCATCTCCTCCATGTGTCACAGCTCGCCATTTTTCAGCCAGTACAAAGAATAATTGAGAAATAGCCAGTGTTAACATTGCATAAAAATGACTTTTTAATCGTAAAGAGAGCAATCCAATTATATAACTCACTATCGCTGATAATAGAACCGCTATCCCAATGCCCATTAAAAAACTGGTGATTGAAACTTCTTGTCGATCTAATAAAAGCGCGACACAATACGCACCGATTCCAAAAAACATACAATGACCAAATGAAACAATTCCTGTATATCCAAGAAGAAGATCAAAACTCATTGCAAATATAGCAAAGATGAAAATTTGTGTGAGCAAAATGAGTAAGCTCCTTGAATCATTTACGAAAGGGAATACACTTAAACAAATCAATGCAGCTATCCCAAAATATATCCCACCACGGTTAAATGTACTGTTCACCATTTCACCCCTTCTCACCAACCAGTCCCGTCGGTTTGACTATTAAGAAAAACAATAACATTAACATATTGATTGCGAGTGATAAATCAGGTATATAATACGCCGTAAACGCTCCTGCCAATCCAACAATTAAAGATGCAATCGCCGAACCTTGCACGCTACCTAATCCTCCGATAATGACCACAATAAAAGCTAAAATCGCATACTGCATACCCATTTCAGCAAAAATAACTCCTGAATATGTTGCAAGAAGAAAGCCTCCTAACGCTGCCATTCCAGCTCCTAATAAAAAGACAAAGGAAAATATAGCCTTTACGTTAATGCCAAGAGCTTCCACCATCTCCTTATCCATTACACCGGCACGAATCATAAGTCCTATTTTTGTTTTACGTAATAAAAACATCAAACCAATATAAATCACGACCCCAACGACAATAACAAATAAGCGATACTTAATTAATATAATTCCATCAAATGTAAAGCTTCCTTGCAGCCATGATGGTAATTTAGCTCCAATGGGATTCGGTCCCCAAAATACTTTTATACATTCACTAAGTACGAGCATTCCACCGAGTGTAACGAGAAGCTGCCGAACATGATTTCCATAGACCGGGCGAATGAGAAATCTTTCTAAAACGAAACCAAGAAACATTCCCATCAAAATCGCACCTATTAATGCAAGTACATAACTACCCGTCATGTTGAATAGCCATACCCCCGTAAAAGCCCCCCATGCAAACAATCCACCATGAGCAAAATTGAGCACACTCATCAAACCGAAAATTAGTGAAAGTCCAGATGCTAATAAGAAAATAAGCATACCTGTCGAAACACCGTTTACAAACAAATTCACTAACACATCCACGTTCTATACCTCCTTCCGTATCAATGTTAAGAAATCCCTAAATACTTATGACATGTTTCCTTATCTTCTTTCAGTTCATTCATTGGGCCGTTGTGCACGATTGTGCCATTATCCATAATGTAAAAATAATCACCTATCTGGCTTGCCATCATAAAATTTTGTTCCACAAGCAAAACTGTTGTTTTTTCTTTCATTTGCAAAATGGCTGACATTAACTTCTCAATCATAATTGGCGCTAATCCTTTACTTGGCTCATCAATTAATAGCAACCCATCACTATTAATGAACGCCCTTGAAATCGCCAGCATTTGCTTTTGTCCTCCGCTCAACAGCCCACTTTTTTTATTCCAATATTGTTTTAAATCTGGAAATAAATCGAGCATCCATTCTACTTTTCCCGCGACTTCTATCCCTTTCTTTGCTCCCGCAAGAGCAAATGTTTCTTCTACCGTTAAATCATGAAAAATCCCTTGATTTTCTGGCACATAGCCTATTCCTTTTCGCGAAATTAGATGAGTAGATAAACCATTTACTTTTTCATCACAATAATAAATCTCGCCATTAGAAATTCGATGAAACCCCATAATTGAACGTAAAGTTGTTGTTTTTCCAGCCCCATTTCTCCCAAATAATACAGTGATCGTTCCTGTCTCAACCTTAAAAGAAACACCTTGCAAAATATGAAACTGATCCAAATATGTTTCTATATTATCCACTTTTAATAGTGTCACCGTGCAATCCCCCTAAATATGCCGTTTGTACTCGCTCATTCTTCATAATATCCTTCGGCAATCCTTCCGCTAATAACTCACCATGAAATAATACAATAAGGTGATCTGATAAATGCAGAACCATATCCATTTTGTGTTCGATAAGCACAATCGTATTCTCTCGATTTTTCTTTATATTCTCGATTACTTGTAGAATAGCTGGAACTTCCTCAACAGAAATACCCGCTGTCGGTTCATCAAGTAGCAATACATCTGTTTTGAGTGCTAGCAGCATAGCCAATTCTAATTTTCTCTTTTCTCCATGTGCTAAATCCTTCGCTAGCACTTCTTCTTTTTCGTGAAGCAATACTGTCTTCAGAAGACGTCTCGCCTCTCCCATCTGCTGCTTAAATCGCGAGAAGTTTGGAAAAAAACTATAATAATCTTGAGCAAACGACTGTACACTTAAACGTATATTTTCAATTACTGTTAACTCTGGAAAAATATTTGTAAGCTGGAAAGATCGTCCCATCCCAAGGCGAGTTCGCTCTGAAATCGATAACTTTGTAATGTCACGTTCTTTAAAATATACCTCACCTTTTGTTGGAGAAATCTGTCCACTTAACAAGTTAAATAGAGTTGTTTTGCCTGCTCCGTTCGGTCCAATGATAGAAACTAGCTTTCCTTTTGGTATTGCCAAATTCACATTTTTGATAACATGATGTTCACCAAATGAGACACAAAGATTCCGAGTCTCTAATAAACTCTCCACTCTATCCCTCCTCATAAGGATTTTTTATTATTCATTTCAAAAACTAACTATAAAGAGAGGGGACACCCCTCTCTTTACCTACCGGTTAACTAAAAATTCTGATTATTTTTTTTGGATTGGTGGCTCTATTTCTTTCATTGTCAGTTCACGCTCTAAAACAGGTACTGGATAATCAACACCATCTTGTTTTTGAAGCGTTATAGAATAAAGCGTTTGCAACGCTTGGTGGTCTTTTTCTCTAAATTTCATTTTTCCTTTTGGAGTCTCAAATTCCATTCCTTCCATCTTCTTAATAAGCGTATCAACGTCGGTATCACCTTTTGTTTTCTTTAACCCTTCAACGATAGAAATTGCCGCTGACATTCCTCCAGCTGTAAACAAATCTGGAACTGCTCCATTGAAACGCTTCTTATGTTCTTCTACTAACCAATCGTTTACTTTATTTTTCGGAAGTGTATGATAATATACTGAAAATCCTTGCATACCCACTAATGCATCCATCGTTTTTAATGCCGGTATATCCGGTGCTCCAGTTGAAATTTTAATCCCTTGTGCTTCCACATTCATATCCTTTAATTGCTTCCATGGTGAGTTCGCACCGGCCCAAACAACAAATAAATAATCTGGTTTTGAACTAATGATGTTTTGAATATTTGCAGTAAAATCAGTAGAATTCGTATCAGCATATTGTTCATTTACAATATTCGCTCCTAGTTTCTTAGCTCCAGCTTTAAATGCAGCAATTCCTTCACGACCAAAGGCGTTATCTGGCGCAAACGTTGCAATCTTTACATCTTTCTTAGCAATTGACGCTGCACCAGCAATTGCATCTTGAGATGAATTTCTACCTGTTCTAAAAATATATTTATTCCAGTTCTTACCTGTAATACTATCTGCAACTGCAGGTTCAACAACCATTATTTTTTCATATTCTTCCGCTAGTGGTAACACTGCTAATGTATCACTTGAACTCGAGGATCCAACAAGAAAATCAACCTTGTCTTCCTCTAATAGTTTCGTAGCTTTTTTAACCGCTACATCCGCTTTCGTTTCCGTATCTTCTACAACAAACTTAATCTTCTTTCCTTCTACTTTCCCTGTTCCACCTGTTGCATAATCTAATCCTAATTCAAATCCACTTACCGTTTGTTTCCCATATGATTCAAGTGGACCTGTTAACGAAGCAAGAACACCTACCTTAATCGCCTTCTCATCGTCTGTACTTGCCTTTTTCTCTGCACATCCTGCTGTTACTAACAACGAACCAAGAATACATCCCGTAAACACCATTTTTAGCCACTTACGTTTTTTTGCTGACATTGTGATCCTCCCCATACTTTACTTTCTAATAGAATCAAATACGCCATAGCAGTAAACCATCCGTAATCATGACTTTTCGCTTTTAACAATGTGAATTAGGCTGTTAATAAAAATTTCTTGAAGTACCTCTACATTCGCCAGACATTTCCAAATCCCTTCCAATGCATTTGTAAATATTCATACAATTATTCGAATTATACACCCTAACCTTTGAGCATCCACAATTTAGTAAGCATTTTCCGGTGGTGACTAAATGCTACATCCGCTACCATTTGAATACATGTCAAACAGCGGAGAATCTATCATTCTCCGCTGTTTGTTTTATATCAACTCATTAAAACGCATTATTTTCTAAGCTACTTAACCCTGCCTTTAATTGTTTCTTATCTAAACCTTCACCAATAATCACAAGGTTTGTCGGAAATCCAAAGTCCTGTTCCAATAAAATTGGTACCCCAAATGAATATTGTAATAAATGCGGGTACTTATCCCCATGAAATTTTACAAATCCCTTAACTCGATAAATCTCCTGCGGTAAATTGGAAAGCCATTCATATAGTTGATCTTGGTCAATTGATTTTGTAAATTGATATGTCATCGTTTGTATATGTAAATGCTGCTTCACATGTAATGTTCCATGCTCTTCATTCCCTTTAAATTCCAAACCTTCTATATCTCCTAAAGATATATTACAATACTGTGTTTTATACAATTTAGCATGTTTATTAATTGCTGCTACTTCTTCTAAAACTTTTTGCTTCTCCTCATCTTTTAATAAATCTGATTTATTAATGAGGATATGACTTCCATATTTGATTTGTTCATGTAAAAGTTGTTGAATATTTTTACTTAATGTATCGCGATTTAACCATCTCATCGCATCTAATACAACAACAATGGACTTCACATCAAGATAAGGAGCTAAAATAGGTGACAAGCATGCATCTAATACTTCAATTGGGTGAGCCACTCCTGTTGTTTCTATATAAATGACATCGGGTCTTTCTTGTTGATATAAAGAATGTAATTGAATTTCAAGTTCATCTTTCAATGTACAACAAATGCAACCTTTTAAAAGTTCTCTTAAAACATTCTCTTTTCCTATAATATCCGTATCTACTGAGTATTCACCTATTTCATTCATTAAAACAGCTACTTTTCGATTTTTCTTCTTTTCCGCTAATAATAGATTTTGTAGCAGTGTTGATTTTCCACTTCCCAAAAAACCACCTAATATATGAATTTCTACTTTACTCATATTACCGACCATCCATTTCTGCGTTTCTAATATATTTTAAAGCGTAATTATTACGATTTATATTCATTATTTTATTAAAACAACTTCTATTTGTAAACAAAACAAGCTCACTATGTTGATTCCCTCGATATGATAAGTAATTTACTTTATCCCGCTATTTTAGGACAGTAATACTCCCACCTCAAAATTCGGCGGGAGCAAAGAAGCTAGGTGGGAGATAAACTGCCTGTAAAAGCCCGATTGGTGAGGGCTAATAATCAGTGGGGAATGAAGAACCCCCACTGATTAAAGTTTCACTTTATTAGCAACCCGAATTCCACATTCAATTGTTCCTAGTATCCAACCATATGTTAACATTGTATATTCTCTTACAAAATGTATGCCCCCCGATGGCAATGTAATATGAGGAAATAATTCGAGTTCTTTCCTTTGTTCAAAAGCTGTTAATCCTTCGCAAAAATATGAATTTTGACTTCAGCTAAGAGATATCTATGTTTCATTCCTTATAATTAATACCTATTTGAACAGATATATTTTGAAATACTTGAATATCTTTCATAAAATGTAATAAACTAGAATTGTTTCTATAGAAGTAAGACCTATCTTACATATCAAAATTACTGAAATAGTGAGGAATTGTCATATGAAAAAAGGTATTGACCGTGTTGTATTAGTAGGAACTGGAGCAGTAGGGTGTAGCTATGCTTACTGCATGATTAACCAAGGTGTTGCAGAAGAATTTGCTCTCGTTGATGTAAACGAAGCGAAAGCAGAAGGAGAAGCTATGGACTTAAGTCATGCGGTTCCCTTTGCTCCATCACCAACAAGAGTTTGGAAAGGTAGCTATGAAGATTGTAAAGACGCAGATCTTGTTGTAATCGCTGCTGGTTTACCACAAAAACCAGGTGAAACACGTTTAGACTTAGTTGAGAAAAATGCTAAGATCTTTAAACAAATCGTTCGTAGTATTATGGATAGCGGATTTGATGGCATCTTCTTAATTGCTACAAATCCTGTAGATATTTTAACTTACGTAACATGGAAAGAATCCGGACTACCAAAAGAACGGGTAATTGGTTCTGGTACAACTCTAGATTCTGCTCGTTTCCGCTACATGCTAGGAGAATATTTCAATATTGGATCTCACAATATTCATGCCTACATCATCGGTGAACATGGCGATACAGAACTCCCTGTTTGGAGCCACGTATCAATCGGAATTCAAAAACTACAAACGATTCTTGAAAAAGATAATGAACATAACCAAAAAGATTTAGATGAAATCTTTATAAATGTTCGCGATGCAGCCTATCACATCATTGAACGAAAAGGTGCAACATACTACGGCATCGGCATGTCGCTTTTACGTGTAACAAAAGCAATTTTAAATGATGAAAACAGCGTATTAACTGTATCTGCATATCTTGAAGGCCAATATGGACAAAATGATGTTTATATCGGTGTTCCTGCCGTCTTAAACCGTCAAGGAGTTCGTGAAATTTTAGAAGTTGAACTAAGTGAAGACGAGGAGTTAAAGTTCGATCACTCTGTTCAAGTACTGAAAGAAACAATGGCTCCTGTACTGTAAAATACATGCTGATTATGCCTTCAAAAAAAGCAATCCAAAGATATTGGATTGCTTTTTACATAACTTGAAAATTCATTCTACATTTGGATAAGATTTCTCTCCATCGTGCACCTCAAGCACGTCAAGTAAGAAAATAAAGATCGGAATCCCAATAATAAGACCCCATATTCCTAAAAAGTGTTCTGAAAAGATAAGAACCATAAATGTATAAAAGATTGGTAAATTCGTTTTTGCGGACATAAATTTTGGATTTAAGAAATAGCTTTCAATTGCGTGAATGACTGTAATAAAAATTAATATGTATACGACATAGGCAATTCCACCGATGTTATACGCAATAATACAAAGTGGAAATAATGAAATAATCACACCTGCAACAGGAATGAGTCCTAGCAAGAATACCATGACAGCTAATACAAGAAGTTGTGGAAAACCGAGAAACACAAGTGCAATCACAGTGAGAATACCATTTACAACAGCTATCAAAAACTGTGCTTCAATCACTTTTCCAAACGACCTCGCAAACCTTTTACCGAAATATGTGAGTTCCTCATAAAAGATTCTCAATTTACTCTCCTTAAACTTAGAGGTAAATCGAATAATGCGCTCCTTTTCTAACAAGAAAAATAAACTCAAAATAAGAGAGAGTAAAATTTGCAAACTTAACTTCCCAATATTCGCCAAAGATTGATAAACGACATCTACCCCTTGTTCAATATACTTTGAAACTTCCATTTGATTAATCGTCGAAAACGCATATCGTATCATTTCATTATCGGGTGGGTTCTGAAAAAAGAGTTTAAACTGATAAATCAATTGTGAAATTTGTATCGTTAACACAGGCAAATATTTATATAACGTAGTAACAATAAACGTCACTAAAACAATGTATAAAAAAGCGATAATCAATTTTCTATTTATCCGTACAAAACGATTAAGCTTTTCAGAAATAAACCTTTGAAATCGATCCATTAGAAACGTAAGGATAAAGGTAATCAAAATTAAATTAATCATACTTTTTAGCCCGTATAATATAAGAGCTAAAATGATTAATACAAGGAACCTCTGGAACCCTCTACTTTGAAAGAAACTTTTCATTTGCATCATTTATTTCAAACTTCCTCTCCCAGTTTCTTTATCTTGTTTTATCATGACTAGTTCTATCAATTCCCATAATAAAGTTGCTCTTTACAACATCTTATGACTAAAACTCTTAAATCTTTCTTTTAACTTCGAAAAGTCCCATTTTCCATCTATATTGTAATATTCTCAAACAACTCCTGCTTCGTATAGTATTACAATTTTCAAAAGCTCTCCATTCACAATCTTATGAGCTCTACCCTTTATATGCAAGCACTCCCTCGTTTCATATAATCCATAACGACAAAGTGCAATTTTTCACTCTTCTTTATATACATTGTGTTCTTGCTAAATCGTATAATCCCTCTTTATATTTGTACAAGCAAATATAAAGTGCTACGATCCTTTTTCAGTATGCTTAGACATTTTAAAATGAAAAAAGCAAGAGAACCGTCTTCCATTCCTCTTGCTTCATTCCTCGTTCTCTATAGGGAGAATCTCTATCATAACTTTTCGAATTCGGTAATGATTAACCTCATGTACAGTAATTTGAAGGTTTTCAAATTGAAATGTTTTACCTTCTTTCGGAATTCGCTCAAGCTTTTCAAAAATCCAGCCGCCAAGGGTATGAGCTTGCGTTTCAGGCATTGGGACATTAAACAATTCCACGAATTCTTTTAACTTAAACCGGGTATCCACTTTATACAAAGACTCATCCAGCTTTTTCACCATGATTTTCTCATCGTGCTCGTCCCAAATGTCTCCTACCAATATTTCGAGAATATCCTCAAGGGTGATTAATCCAAAAGTTCCTCCAAATTCATCGACAACGATAGCCATTTGGCTTTTCGTCCTTTGTAATTTATGCATTAGAGAACCACTACTCATTGACTTCTCAATAAACAGAGGATATCGTAAAAGTTTCGCAATATTGACCTCATTATGCTGGATAAGCTCAGACATGAATTCACGTTCTGTCAAGAATCCTATAATATTATCGATGTTTTCTTTGTAGACTGGAATTTTCGAATATCTTTCCTTCAAAAAAACTTTTTTAATTTCTTCAATTGATTGATTTACTTCTACGGCAATAATATCCATACGTGGGGTGAAAATTTCCTCAACCATTATTTCTTTTAACTCCAGGGTCCGGTGAACGAGCTCCTTCTCGTCCTTATTAATAATCCCCTCTTTTTCACTGATGTCTACCAATAACTTAATTTCTTCCTCTGTAATAGATGGCAGGTTTTCGGTTTTTCCGAATTTTTTAGAAACAAATTCTTTCAGCTTATGGTTCAAAACATTAACCGGCGTTAATAACCTCATTTGAAAAAGTAAACTTCGAGAATATTTCAAGGAATATTTTCCAGCATTTTCATTCGCAATGGTTTTTGGTAAAATTTCGGCAAATATTAAGATGATAATCGTCATGACAATTGTACTAATAAGTAGTCCAGCTCCCTCTCCGAAAAGCTTCGCTGCCACAGTTGTCCCAATACTAGTAGCGGCCACATTCGTAATATTGTTCCCTATTAAAATGGTAGATAGGGCTTCGTCAAAGTGTTCGGTTATATATAAGGCTTTTTTACTGCCTGGTTTGTTTTTACTAGCATAATATCTTAACCTGATTTTATTAACACTTGAATAGGCCGTTTCTGCCGCTGAATAGTATGTTGATAAATAAAGTGAAACCACAAGCACAATAATTAAGACAATAGTATCCAATATAATTCACACTCCAATTAGATTGAAACAGGCGACAGTTCTTTTGCCTCAAATCCAATACCTATTTTTAATCCCAATGAATAGATTGAAGATTTTTCCGTTACCTATTTTCAGAAAATAAATAGAGTAAGTGAAAAAGGATAAATCCCTTTCTTCGCCCTTGTGGAACATCAGTGTGCAAATAACTGCTACCTAGCCCCAGCCAATGTAGGGTGTATTTAAACTTTCTAAATTTAACACATCTGATGTTAGACATCTGAAAAAAAGAGACATAAGAACCTCCACTTACTCTACTTATAATATATGAATCATTTTTAGAAAGGATTGTGGGTTTGTCCATCCTCAGATGAACATTTCGAGAAGGTTAAGTATTGATAGAAGAGGGTTGTCGAAGACTGAAAAGAAGCATAAGAACCGTCCCTATGCTTCCCTAAACGAAGACGGTATACTCCACCCAATAACAAATCTTTGTTTAAAAGCACACAAAAAAGAGAAACTATTTCTGAAACAGCTTCCCTTTTCACTCTCTATTTACTATTAAGAAGGTAGTAGTGCTTGTTGAACAGTATGGCTATCAACATATTGTTTGAATCTTACAATTTTTCTATTACGCAATTCCCAAACATGTACAAAATCAGCTTGAAATGCTTTACCTGTTTTTTTATATACTCCAGAGTATATCCCTTCAGCAATAACGACTTCTTTTTCATTCACCTCATGATACGTATGCACGCTCGCTCTAAAATCATCCCATTCTGATGCTAGACGGCTAAAAACATTTTCTATTACAGCTTCTACCCCAACATACGTGCCACCATATGGGAACCCTGCCGCTTCTGTCCACTCTACTTCTTTTGAAAGAGCCTTTATTAAGTAATCTGGACTTTGATACGTACTACGAATGATTTGCAAATTTGTACTTTCTGTCATATATTACTCCCTATACTTCCAAGGATATTTTAGTAAAATTCCACTACATCTTCAGTAGGTAAGAATGTTCTTTCACCCGGTTGTTCATTTGGCTCACCAAATGGCATTTGTCCTACTAAGCTCCACTCTGTTGGAATATTCCAAGTTTCTTTCACTTCAGTATCTACAATTGGGTTGTAATGTTGTAATGATGCTCCAATTCCCTCTGCAGATAATAGCATCCAGACAGTATGTTGTAACATTGCATTTCCTTGATGAGACCAGAATGGGAACTGTTCTTTATATAATGGTGCATTTTCTTGCATTTGTTTTACTGTCGCTTGATTTTCAAAGAATAGTACTGTTCCTACTCCTTCACGGAAACCTTTTAGTCTTTCTACAGTTGTTTCAAAATTTTCTGCTGGCACGCGAGCTCTAAGTGTTTCTTTTACAATATCCCAGAACTTTTCATGCTCTGCATCCATTAATACAACCATACGGCCACTTTGCATATTAAAAGATGTTGGTGCATGTAAAGCTGTTTGTAAAACTTCATTGATTCTTTCTTTTGTAATCGTAGCATTTTTTGTTACTTTTCGAATTGAACGACGGTTCACAATTGCTTCTTTTAAGTATGTTGTAGTTACCGACATGATAATCCCTCCAAATTTATACGTTTTATCATTTATTTAAACAAATCGATTTGACTCTTTGATGAAAGATGGATTAGCAATACCCATCCGTATTACATTGCATACCTTCAAATGAATTTGTTTTATCCTTTTCGATTTCTTTATCAATTACTCTTTCTAATGTTTCTTTACTAGCAAGCCCTTGAATGACTTCATCTCCAATCATTACAGTTGGAACAGCCATAATATTCGCTTCATCGTATGCATGTTGAATCGCTTGCTGATGTTTTTCTTTATATTTACGAGTTACTAAAGCATCTTTAAATTCGGCTTCAGGAAGCCCTACTTCTACTGCTAATTTTGTTAATACATCTATATCTTCAATATTTTGTTCTTCCTGGAAAAACGCAGTAAACACTCGGTGATGGTACTCATTTCCAAGTCCGTGTTCCTTCGCAAATTGGCACCCTTCAAAAGCTAAATGTGTATATGGATGCGGCGAAACACGTGGCAATCTCATTTCAACTCCTAATTTCTTTGCAGTAGGAAGAATGAATGAATCCCATGAACCTAACTTTTCCGGCTCATTCCAAGGATCTATTTTAGAATATGGACTTGGACGTAATTCAAATGGCATCCATTCGATTTCTACATCTTTCTCCTTCGCTACCTCATCTAATGGACCTTTTGCTAAAAAGCAAAACGGACAAATAAAATCAGAGTACACTTTCATTTTTACAGTCATATGATTACACCTTACCTTTTTTTGATTCCATAAGTTGTAACAGAATTAGTTACATTCATAAGAAAAAAATATGCATCCTCTTTTTATCGAGCTTTGCATGTTTTAAGCATTCATTTTCTCTTGTAACGATTCAAACAAATGCTCCATCGTGATACTTTTTAACACTTCTTCCATCGCAGATTGTGCTTGAATTAAAATCAATTCTAATACAGCTTGAATACTCGCTCCAATTGGACAATCTGGATTCGGCTGTTCATGAATGTGAAATAGCTTATCTTCTTCAACTACATTTACTGCATGATATACATCTAATAATGTAATTTCACTTAAAACCTTTAATAACCCAGCCCCACCTGGCCCTCGATTTACATAAACAAATTTGGCTTGTTTTAAGTAAGACATTATTTTTCGAATTACAACCGGATTTGTATTTACACTCTCAGCCATAAATTCAGAAGTACAAACAGAAGATGGATTGTTTTTCAAAATGGATAAAATATGAACAGCTATAGAAAAGCGGCTACTAATTTTCATCGTAATCACCACCTTGATGTAATCATTATAGTTACAACAAGAATGTAAGTCAACCCTTTCTATAAAAATTTTTTTGACATGTGATAGCAATAAGTAAAAAGGCACCTTACAAACAAGATGCCTTTTTACTATTCTGCAAACACCCCTTGAAATTCTTCAATAAAAAGTTGAACAGCTAGTGAAGATTCTTTTAATGAAGGAACAGCTAACGCAATTTCTCTCCATACTTGTGGTTGTAATTCTCTCGTTTGAACATTCGGTGGTAAATCTGATAAGGATAATTCAGCTAATATAGCTAACCCTAATCCCTCTTGTATCATATTCAAGGATGTCCTCACAGTAGACACAACGTATTCAATACGAAGCGGTACGGAAGCTTGCTTAAACATTTCTATAATTGGTGGTTCATACCCACCTTTACAAATAATAATTGGTTCATTTTCTAAATCTTGAATTGTAATTGTCGCTTTCTCCGATAGAGGATGATCATTTCTTAAAACAACAACCATCTTTCCCTTCGTTAAAGGTACAATTTCCATTTCTTTATTTGGTAAAATTACGATTCCTACATCAATTACACGTGACAATAGCCACTCTTCTACTTCTTTCAGTGTTCCTTCATAGAGTATTAATTCTAAGTTCGGATATTTCTCGCGAAAGATATTAATCATTTTAGGCAGGAAATATGCTGATGCACTTGGAAAACTTCCAATTCGAATTGTACCAACTTCATGCCCTTTCTCCTTCGCTACTTCTTGTTCTACTTTCTCAACGCCATTTAAAATTTCTCGAAAATGAACCAAAATACGATTCCCTACATCAGTAAGAATCAAACCTTTTCGTTTATCACGTATGATAAGTGTTACACCTAATTCCGATTCCACGCTAGAAATAGCATGACTGACAGCTGGTTGCGTCATATTCAAGGCTCGAGCTGCCTTCGTAAAACTTCCTAATTCGACTACTTTTACAAAAACTTGAAGTTGCGTAATGGTCATAACTAATTACTTATACTCCTTATAAAAAAGATTCATTTTATTTATCGTGTTCAATATCATATCATAGTGATAGGAGGATTTATTCTACTTATTTTCGCATTACCGAAATACAAACAATTACATCTAAAAGAAACTTGGCATTTATACTTTATTTCCGCTTTACTCAACATTATTTTATTTTACGGACTACAAACTGTAGGACTTCAGTATATGCCTGCCGGACTCTTTTCCGCTATTGTATTTCTTCAGCCTGTCTTACTTGGGATTTTCTCTTGGATTTGGCTTGAAGAAACAATGTATGGCTTGAAAATTTTCGGCCTTATTCTTGGATTTACGGGCGTTGCTGTTATTAGCTCTAGTAGCTTAACCGGACATATTTCTATTATCGGTATTTTCCTTGCTTTAGGATGTGCAGTTGGCTGGGCACTTGGTACAGTATTTATCAAAAAAACAGGAAACCGTGTAAATGCAATTTGGATGGTTACACTTCAGCTTATCATTGGAGGATTTTGCTTAATTGGATTCGGTTCAGAATTTGAAAACTGGTCTAGCATTGCTTGGAGCATACCATTTGTAATCGTATTACTATTCATTTCAATCTTTGTTATTGCAATGGGTTGGCTTGCCTACTTTACACTTGTCGGAGCTGGAGAAGCTAGTAAAGTTGGAGCTTATACATTTCTTATTCCACTAATCGTAATTATTGTAAGTTCTATTTTCCTGCATGAAGCTATTACCATTAGTTTATTCGTCGGACTCGTATTTATTGTCGTAAGTATTTGTTTTGTAAATATAAAACCAAAATCACTTACCATGAAACAGTCTGTTGAACCTAAAAGATGCTAGTCCAATATAAATAAGAAAACGCCTATTATTAAATGGGCGTTTTCTTATTTAATACTTTTTACGGCATACTACAAAGATACATGTACCTAATGAAACTATAATAGAAAGAATGGATAAAATAATAGCTATCTTTTGCATACTTGTACTTTCTTTCTCTTTCACATTAGATACTTTTGATTCTCCATGCTCTCCAGTCAATGCTGTACCCTTTGTAATTGTTGTAAGTGAATGTGGTTTATCAGCCTTCTCACCGCCTGTCCATTCTACAATATCTCCATCTTTGTACTGTTGATATGCGTCCCAAGCCACTTTTTGCTCTTTATCTGGATTTTTAGCAACAAAAGTAAATTGCTGAAATTGACCTGGTAAAATCCCTTCCCCAGTCGCTTCCCACGTCACAGATTTAATCTTTCCAGATGCATCTTTTTGTTCATCAATCTTCCATCCCGGTACTGGCTCATACTGTTGGAACTCGACCCCTTCTGGTATTTTAAGGATAACTTTCGTTGTTGCTATATCCTTTTCAACAGGGACCTTTATTGTATACGTTTCCCAAGAGCTAACACCAGAAGTAGCTGGTTTCACCGTTACATGTGCACTAGCAGGTACTGCGAAAAGTCCCATGGCAATTACTGTTGCTATCATTGTTGTTCCTAATTTTTTTATACGTTTCATTTTTCCATTACTCCTTTTTTCTCTATATAAACTTGACTTTATCGACCGCCGACCATGAATTTAAAATCCGTATCAAAACTATCAAGAGTCTTCATTAATCCATGAACATGTATATTCCACTCACCAGTCATATTAATATACATCCCTTCCGCTTGATACAATCCTGGTGAAACCGGCGAAACCTTAAATGTACCTTTTCCCATATCCATTTCTAAAGATTTCGTTGTCAGTACAATTTGTTCCATATAAGTAACAGGCTGTCCATTTGTATCCTTTAAGTCAATGCGGAATGTATTCATTCCTACCTTATTGGGACTTACATGTAAAGTAAGTTCATATCCATTATCGAGTTTTTGACTTCCTGTAAATGGTCCAGTTGGCGGCATTGGTGGTGTTTGTATATTCGTTAAAAAAGCTACTATGATGAAAATTACTATCCCTATACCAAATTCACCTTTCAGCGTAGCCCCCAATTTTTTCTCTTTTCTCATCCTTCCCCTTACGTAATGAATAAGTCCCAATATCCCCATACCAATAAATAAGAGAAATTTTGTTAACAATGCTAAGCCATAATTTGTATCAAATAATGAATGGATCGTTGGAATAAAGAAAGTACTATTAAAAAGACCCGTCACAAAAATAACAATAACTGTCCCCATTGCCCATGGTGAAAATTTTTTAATAGCATCCCAATACTTTGTCCATTTCTCTTTCTCATCGTCTTTAGGTAAAAGAAGAAGAATCGATGCTAAACCTCCAATCCATAGCGAAGCTGCGAATAGATGTAGAAAATCCATAATGACCGCAATCTCTTTATACTTTAGACCGTATGCATGATTATTCATCGCCTTCATAATAAGCAATTCAACAAAAAGAAGACTTGGAACTGTCCATGTTTTAAACGATGAGAGCTTTCCTCGTTTTAAGGCAACATATGTAGCAGCGATCAACACAATTGTGAGCGTCATTTGAATTATCCATACATATCCAAAAACAGGTAACTGCAACGTTTCTTTTAATAATGCAGGTTGAAATGCATCTCCCCACGAAACACCAGCATTTATCTTTGCTTGCAAAGGAAGACTAAATAGTAAACTAGTGAATATACCAAGCAATGAAGTCCAAATGAGTTTATTACTTCTTGATTGAACTATACTGGAATTCCCCTTATAGATTATCAGGTTAAAAAATAGAACACCTATATAGATAGAAAAACCTGTATATAAAATGCCTCTTTCTATGAGCATATCCAATTGCGGGAAATAACCAATTTCTTCTGCTTGTATGCTACTTTCTCCCGTTGCCTCTGCTCCAATACGAAATGGGATGACTCCTTGAATCAGATGTCCATCAGCAGAAATAGCTTTCCACTGAATAGAATATGTACCATTTGGTATATCTTGTTTCACTCCAACTTTTAATAATTTCGGGTTCTTTTTATCAACATGGGCATTTTTTAAATCCACTCGTTTCCCTGAAGCATTCCTCACGAATACTGTATTAAAGTTTGAGGATTGCAATATTTCATCGAATTCAATCCTTACAGCAGAAGGTACTTTCTCTAATGTTTCATTTTCTGAAGGGTTTGATTTTACAATATAAGCATGAGCCGAAACTGCTGTAGGTAGCGATATCATCAGTACACATGCCATTACCATCCATGCTCCTAGTTTTCTTAATACACTCACATTCATTTCACTTCTTTCTTTTACATCGCTGTATTTCACTCGGAAGTTAATAAAGCATTACTATTTTTATTCTATTTCCAAAAATTAACTTCATTAAATATTAAATAATAAAATATAAATTAAAAATTTCATTGTGAACTATTCATACACCACCCTGAACTTATACTAATTAAGATACTATTCATATAATCATTACTTATCTTTTTAAAGCTAGTTATGATTATAACATATAATATATAAATATAAGTTTTTTAGAACGAAAAGAAACAGTGAAGCATTTGTGAAGAAATTGTGAAATCCAACCTTATGATTCCCTAACACTTCCTAAACATTAAAAAACAAAAAAGTGCTACGTATAGACGTAACACCTCTTCATACTCTTTTAAGTTTTAAAACCACAAGCTATTTCCCCTCAGGATAATCACAATATTCAATAATCGTCCCCTCTGTATCGGCTGGATTAAGATAAATTAATCTTCTACCATGCTTGTTTATACGTAATGTATGCTCCAACGTTCGAATCCCTTGTTGTTTTAATTCCTCTAAAGCTTCATCCAAATTGTCTACACGATAAGCAATATGGTGTACACCTTTTCCTTTTTGCTTGATGAATCTTGCAATTGGTGAAGTTGTATTATTCGTCGGTGCAAGCAATTCAATTCTATCGCCATTTACTTCAAGAATCGCCACTTCACTCTCAACACCTGCCGCCTCACTTACATAACGATCTATTAATGTTCCTGATAAAACCTTCTCGTAAAAACGTATACTACTATCTATATCTCGAACAGCAATACCGATATGATCAATTTTTTTGTTCATTATATTTCTCCTAAATTCACTTTTACTTTTTTTATAAAAGATATATTAATGGCTATTTCGTACGGTTACCCACTATAACAACTCAGCCATTTATCTCCTATAATAACAAAAAAGTTATAGAAATAAACGCTATAACTTTTTTGTGACATATAACTACTTATTTACTTTTGCTACGCCAGAATGAATTTCATTTTTCACTCTTACATGACTAATACCGTACCCAATAAACCCACCAATAATAGCTGGGAAGATCCATCCTAGCCCTACTTCGTGCATCGGAAGAAATTTAGTAAATACATGGTTCACTACTTGGATATTTACTCCAGCTGCATTTAACCCATCAAATAAACTTATAATAAACGTTACCAGTAAGCTTACTTGATACACTTCCCTTCTCCCTTTAAATAATGAATGGAGAAATGTTAAAAAGATTAGTACAATCGCTAATGGGTAAATCGCTGTTAATACTGGAACAGAAACTGCAATGAGTTGCGTTAATCCTACATTCGCAACAATTGCACTAAAAACAGATAAAATAACAACGATTTTTTTGTAAGATACATTTGGAAATAGTTTATGGAAAAATGAAGAACATGCTGAAACAAGTCCTACACTAGTCGTTAAACAAGCTACTGTAATCATTAATCCCAATAATACCCCACCATATGAACCAAAATAGTAATTTGAAACTTTTGCCAAAACTTCTCCACCATTCTCCAAGTGTCCAAGTTTTGCTACGCTTGAAGCTCCCATATAAGAAAGCGCTGTATAAAGAATTGCCAATACTGTCGCTGCAATAATCGTTGCTTTTGCACAAACAACCATAATTTGTTTTTTCGTTTTTGCGCCTTTTTCTTTAATAGCATTAATGATAATAATGCCAAATACGAAAGATGCAAGCGTATCCATTGTTAAGTATCCTTCTTGAAACCCTTTGAAGAATGCGTTAGATGTATACGTTTCAACAGGTGCTTGCATATCCCCTATCGGACGAATGAAAGCAACAATTACTAAAATTCCAATGAACGTTAGTTTAATTGGCGTCAAGATTTTCCCAACAATATCGACAATTTTCGCGGGATTGAGCGAAAAAAAACAAGTAATGCTAAAAAATATAATTGTAAAAATAATTAAAGACATAGATCCTAAACTTTCTGGTACAAAAGGTTTAAGACCAATTTCAAAGGAAACATTACCCGTTCTCGGTATTGCAAATAATGGACCAATTGCTAAATATAAAATTGTCGTAAACACAATTCCGAAAATAGGATGTACACGGCTTGCCAGTGATTGTAAATCCTCTTTACCTGAAAATCCAAATGCTAATACACCAAGTAGCGGTAGTCCAACCCCAGTTACTAAAAAACCCGCATTCGCTGCCCAAATATTTGTTCCAGCCGATTGACCTAACATCGCAGGGAAAATTAAATTTCCTGCTCCAAAAAAGAGAGCAAATAACATTAATCCGATAACTACTATGAACGAAAAAGGTACTTTATTCGCCATGATACAACCTCCATTATAAAATACATTATCTAATTTCCAATTTTAACTAATTGAAGATTCTGAATTTTTAATCAGTTAGTGTGTTATTCTCACTTATTATAGTCTTAAGAATAATATATTTCAATACTATTTTTTGAATTTTTTAATTAAATTCACTTTCAGCATAAAAATTCATGTAATAAAATCCCATTCATACTTTCAGCTTCTTTCATAATTATTTCAAACTTAACAATATTTTTCGCAAATTAAAAACACCTAAAAAATAATAACTTTTCCTAAAATAGACTCACTTCATATTTTTTACATTTCTCTCTTGTTTTTCATAATTTCTATTCATTAGCCAAAATATGAAGAATAAGAGCTTTTTTATATACAAATAATAAACCTCAAGGAGTTGTTGACATGAATTTGATATTAAATATTATAGGAATTTTCATTGTATTATTAGTAGTTTTCTTATGTTCACCTAATAAAAGAAAAATAAAATGGAAACCAATCATTATTCTGATAATCCTTGAACTTTTTATTACATGGTTTATGTTAGGAACCAAATTTGGAAACATCATAATTGATAAAATCGCGTCATTTTTCACTTGGCTAATATCGTGTGCAAATGAAGGTATTCGTTTTGCATTTCCATCAGCTATGGAAAATCAAACGATTGACTTCTTCTTCAGTGCATTACTTCCTATCATTTTTGTTATTACATTTTTTGATATTCTTTCTTATTTTGGAATTTTAACTTGGATTATTGATAAAGTAGGTGCAATCATTTCAAAAATTTCGCGCTTACCAAAGTTAGAAAGTTTCTTTTCCATTCAAATGATGTTTTTAGGAAACACGGAAGCACTTGCTGTAGTTCGTGATCAATTATCTGTTTTAAAAGAAAATCGTTTGTTGACTTTTGGAATTATGAGTATGAGTAGCGTCAGCGGGTCCATTCTTGGTGCTTATTTATCAATGGTTCCAGCAACATATATTTTCAGCGCAATCCCTTTAAACTGCTTAAATGCATTAATTTTAGCCAATGTTTTAAATCCTTTAGAAATCACTAAAGAAGAAGATATTATTTATTCACCTCCAAAAAAAGAAAAAAAAGATTTCTTTTCTACCATTTCAAATAGTATGTTAGTTGGGATGAATATGGTTATTGTTATTTTAGCTATGGTAATTGGATATGTAGCATTAACAGCATGTTTAAATGGTATTTTAAGTTTCTTTGTAGCAGGTTTAACAATTCAAAAAATCTTCTCTATTATCTTTAGTCCTTTTGCTTTTTTACTTGGTTTATCAGGCACTGATGCTATGTATGTCGCTGAATTAATGGGGATAAAAATAACAACTAATGAATTTGTTGCGATGATGGATTTAAAATCACATTTACACTCTTTACCTGCACATACAGTTGCAGTTGCAACAACATTTTTAGCCTCTTTTGCTAACTTTAGTACAGTTGGTATGATTTATGGGACTTACAATTCATTATTTGGTGCAGAAAAATCAGCAATTATCGGGAAGAATGTTTGGAAGCTTCTTGTTAGTGGAATGGCTGTTTCCTTATTGAGTGCTATGCTTGTGGGGCTCTTTGTATGGTAAGTGAATATGAAAGATACATGACCCCTTTACATATGAAAATTATGTTAACAACGCAAGGAAATATTCACCACACCATTAACAATAAGAATTAGCATTTCAAACAAATACTTAGAAAAAAGGTGTTACGACATGTCGTAACACCTTTTCTCACTTCTCAAACACAAAAATTATTTTATTCTCTTTCCACTGTAACTTCGCATCAAACGTTTTATCATTCTTTTTAAAACCTTTAATTAAATCCGTCTGTTCACCTTTTAATAGCTTCGTCATATTCTTTTGTGAAATCGTTTTTCCTAATATTTTTTTGGAGATCGTGAAATCACATTGAGTTGTATTATAATTCGAACAACCGTAAAAAGTCGATTTATCGATTACATCGCCATCACATTTTTTACATTGTCCTACTTTTTTACCTGTTGTAAACTTCGATCCTTTACGTTCAATCGACTCTACATTCAATCCGGTAAAATTCCATTTCTCAGACATTTCAATCGCATCTTCAATAATTTTCGCTGATAACTTTTTCGTTTGTTCCATAAAGGTTGCTGGTGAAGCTGTACCTTCTCCAATTTCCGCAAGACGCTGTTCCCACTTTGCAGTCATTTCTGGGGAGGCTAAAATTTTATCACCAATTGCGGTAATTAATACTTTCCCTTTATCTGTTGCGTATACTTGGTTTTTCTTCACATCAATATACTTACGATCTTTCAGCATTGTGATAATGCCAGCACGAGTTGCTTCTGTACCTAAACCTTCTGTCTTCTTTAATACTTTCTCAAGCTCTTCATTATCTAAATACTTCCCAGCTGTCTTCATTAGCGTAATAAGCTGTCCTTCTGTATAACGCTTTGGCGGCTGCGTTTTTCCCTCTTTCACTTTCACCTTTACGACTTTTCCTTGCTCACCTTCTGCTACAATTGGAAGAATCGTTTCATCGTCTTTATCATCTTGAAAAATAACTTTGCGCCAGCCTTCTTGAATTTGTTGTTTCCCTTTTGAAATAAATTCTGCACGTCCATCAACAAGTGTTGTAATTGTTGTATAATCAAAAATTGCAACTTCATAATGTGCTGCAATTAATCTTCTAACAATCATATCATAAATTTTCTTTTCATCACCAGATAGTTTACTTGGATTTGTTACTTGTTCAGTCGGAATGATGGCGTAGTGATCCGTAACCTTCTTCTCATTCACATATCGCTTATTATTCATAATGGACTCAATCGGCGCAGGTAACAAATCTTTATAATCATCAAACTGGCTTAACTTTTGTAAGATGTCAGGAAACGTTGCTGCTTCTCCTTGTGTTACATAGTTAGAATCCGAACGAGGGTAAGACACAATCCCTTTTTGATATAAAGCTTGTGTAATATCAAGGGTCTTTTTCGGTGAAAATTTAAATGCTTTATTCGCTGTTGCTTGCAGTGATGATAAATTAAATAAAAACGGTGGTTGAAACTCTTTCCGCTCCGTTTTCATTTCCTTTACTTCAGCCGGTTTATTTTGACAAAATGCTGCGATTTTATTTGCCATATCAGGATCTTTTAAGCGGGACTCATTATCCTTCTCCCACTTTCCTTCATATTTCTTTCCTTCTATATTAAAGGTTGCAAACACTTCCCAAAATGGTTCTGATTTAAAGTTTTCAATTTCCTTTTCACGTTTTACGATTAAAGCTAATGTCGGCGTCTGTACACGGCCAGCCGAAAATACATCATTCATTCCCTTTTTCTTTAACAGAATGCTAAAGACGCGTGATGCGTTCATCCCAACGACCCAATCAGCGCATGACCTTGTATATGCTTCATAATACGTATTAATCGTATCTGACTCATCAAGTAAGTTTTTAAACCCTTGATAAATCGCTTGCTTCGTTAAAGACGAAATCCAAAGGCGTTTCATCGGTTTTTGTACGTTACAAAGGTTGATAATATTTCGTACTATTAATTCCCCTTCTCGCCCCGCATCGCCTGCATGAATAATTTCCTTCACTTGCGGATTATGTAACAACTGTTTCACAACATTAAATTGCTTATATTTTGATTTTGTAACTTCAAATTGAAAACGTTCTGGGATCATTGGTAATGTATTTAATGACCATTTTTTCCACTCAGCGTGATAATGCTCCGGATTACATAACTGCGTCAAATGACCAATTGCCCATGTACAGTAAGCTCCATTGGGAAATAACTCATTTGCTTCTACTTCTAAATAACCATCTTTTCGGCGATATTTAAATTGAGAAACAAGAGCCAAACCTTGATCGGGTTTCTCGGCAATAATTAATTTCATTTTATAACTCCCTATCTAAATTCCAGTACTACTTTCATTTTATCTCTTTTTATAAGTGATGAAAAAATATCTATCATTTTTATCATTCACAATTTGTCTTATATTTTTTTAGACCTACAATATTATACGCTTAACCTTCACACCTTCACAATAGGAACTCATTATATATCATACATATACACCCCTTATTTTACGCTTCTTAAATAAGAAAGACGCCCAAAATTGAGCGCCTTTTATCCCCATTATTTTGCAACAATCTGCCTTTCTTTCACATATAAATTGTATGTTCCCATGAAATTCTCAATCTCTTCAACCGTTCTAATCATATCTTTTGATAGGTTTTCGTATCCTTCTTCAGTAACTAGGATATCATCCTCGATACGTATTCCAATTTCCTCTTCTTCAATATATAAACCAGGTTCCACTGTAATGACCATACCAGCCTCCAGCACTCGGTCTTTATACGAACCTACATCATGAGTATCCAAACCGAGAAAATGGCTCACTCCATGATAATAATACTTGGATAGTTCTGAGTTTTCTTGGATTAAACCGATCTTCTTGCACTCTTCGGCGAGCACCTTTTTTGCATGTTCATTTAATGCCGCGAATTTTAATCCCGGCCTCACAATCTCAATTGTTTCCCTCAGTGCTTTTAACACAATATTGTAAATCTGTTTTTGGCGATTCGAAAATGTTCCACTTGCAGGGAACGTATAGCTGATGTCAGCATTGTAGTAGTCCTTCTGAGCCCCAAGATCAAGCAGCACCAGATCACCTTTATTAACTTTAGAATCATTATCCTCATAATGTAGCACGGTTGCATTTTTACCACTCGCCAAAATCATATTAAATGCATGATGCTTAATACCGGATGACTTTAGCGTAAAATCAAAATGAGCTTCCAATTCATATTCCATCATACCCTCTTTGGCATGCTTCAGCACATTATAAATGCCCTCTTTTGTAACCATAATAGCTTCCTTTATTTTTTCAATTTCTTCATCAGTTTTAAATACTCGCAATTCACAAATATTCGGATAGACATTACCAATTGAAAGATGTGGATAATGTTCTCTTACATGCTTAGCGAACGCCAACGTCCTTGTCTGCGTCCCTGCCCACTCGCGGTGCTCCAAATCTAAATACACATGCTTCACATGTTCTGCAAAAAATGTCCGTGCTATTGATGATTCAAAACTTTCTAAGTACACAATTGCTTTTATACCTGAAATTGTTTGTGCTTCTTCCTTTGAAACTGTTTTGCCTACCCATTTTTCAAGAACCGGATCCGCTTTTTCAATGAAAAGCACTTCTTCCACTGCATTGCCTACTTTTTTTAACATAAGAATAATATTAGGCTCGTCGATACCGGTCATATAATAGAAGTTTCGATTTGGCACAAATTTATAATGTTCGTCAGCCGACTTATAAGGCGCCTGTCCCCCAAATAGAATAGTAACAGACTCCTCTGGCAATGTTTCTGCTAACCTTTTTCGATTTTCAATAAAAAATGATTGCTTCATAACAATCCCCCTTAAGTTCTATAAATCCCCTTAAAACTATCTATCCAGTTTATTTAATTGTATTATCGTTAGAATTTTCCTTCAATTAATCACCTAGCGATAAACTCAAGCAAAAGAATAGATTACATGTGATTTATCATTTCAACCTAGAATCCTCAACTATGCAAAAGGAAAAGTTCAGTGATAATGAATGATGAAACAAGCCAGTAGTTTCTGGTAATTTAGCCAAAAAAAACAATAAATGCGCGGGCTATTTATTGTTTTTTAATCGTTTTTTCATCTTAATCAAGTTTTCATTATTGTAAATCCGATTAACTAGAAAATATAACATATCATTATCCTAAATATATATTACTAAAAAGAAAAAGGCCCCTTTTATAAAGCGGCCTTTTAACTAATAGATAATTGAGATTATCTATTAGTTCACATCATATCCTTGATCTTCAATAACTTCTTTCATTTTGTCTGCATCTACTTTTGTGTCATCATACTTTACATTTACAGTTCCTTCTTGTAAATGCACCTCAACGTTTTGTACTCCTTCTAATTCTGTAAGTGCGTTTGTTACTGCCATTTTACAGTGATTACATGTCATTCCTTGTACGTTTAATGTGATAGTCATCGTACATTCCTCCATTTCATTTATATTTTGACGCGTTTCAAGCGAAGCGCGTTAGTCACAACAGATACTGAGCTAAATGCCATTGCTGCCCCTGCTACCCAAGGTTCTAATAATCCAGCCGCAGCTACCGGAATGCCAATCGCATTATAAAATAAAGCCCAAAATAGATTTTGACGAATGTTTTTCATTGTCTTACGACTTAACTCAATTGCTTTTGATATATGAGATAAATCTCCACCAACTAAAGTAACATCTGCTGCTTCAATGGCTACATCTGCACCAGTTCCAATCGCCATACCGATATCCGCTTTTGCAAGAGCTGGTGCGTCATTAATACCGTCTCCCACCATTGCTACTCGTTTTCCTTGCTTTTGTAAATCATCTACAATGTTAGCTTTATCTTCTGGTAATACCTCTGCATATACATGATCAACATCAACTAGCTTCGCAATCGCTTCAGCTGTACGTTTATTATCTCCCGTCACCATGTATACTTCAATCCCTATTTCTTTTAATGTTTGAATCGCATACTTTGAACTTTCTTTTACTGTATCAGCTACAGCGATAATTCCAGCAAGTTTTCCGTCAATTGCAACAAGCATTGCTGTTTTACCTTGATACTCTAATTCTTTCATAACTTCTTCATGCTGTGATATTTCTACTGATTGTTCATTCATTAATTTACGTGTTCCAACAAGGATTTTTTTATCTTCAATATTCGCTTCAATACCATGACCTGGAATGGCTGAAAACTGCTTTAAATCTTTCAATTTAATTTCATTTTTCTTTCCATATTCAACAATGGCATGTGCTAATGGATGTTCAGAGGCACTTTCAGCAGAAATGGCATAATCGAGCATACCTTGTTCAAATTCTAATACATCAGTAACTTCCGGTTTCCCTTTTGTTACTGTTCCTGTTTTATCAAGTAACACAGCATTGATTTTATGCGTTCCTTCTAAAAATTCACCTCCTTTAAAGAGAATTCCTTTCTCTGCTCCCTTTCCTGTACCAACCATAATAGAAGTTGGTGTAGCCAGACCTAATGCACACGGACAAGCGATTACAAGGATGGCAATCCCGACTTCCAATGCTTTTGGTAAATCCCCTGGTATAATAAAGAAATACCATACAATAAAAGCAACTAAAGCAATAGCCACAACAATAGGTACAAAAATACCCGAAATAACATCTGCTAATCTTTGAATAGGCGCTTTAGAACCTTGAGCTTCTTCAACAATTTTAATAATGCCTGCTAAAGCTGTATCTTTTCCAACCTTTTCAGCTCTAATAGTCAGAACACCGTTTGCGTTAATAGTAGCGCCAATAACAGCGTCTCTCTCTTTTTTATCCACTGGAATAGATTCTCCAGTAATCATAGATTCATCAACGGAAGATATCCCTGAAGTTACCATACCATCCACAGGTATTTTTTCACCTGGTTTTACAATAATCGTATCTCCAATAACTACTTCTTCAAGGGGGACTCGTATTTCTTGACCCTCCCGCACAACAAGTGCATCTTTAGCCTGTAAACTCAATAATTTAGAAATTGCTTCTGTTGTACGTCCTTTTGCTAATGTTTCAAAATACTTTCCAACTAGAATTAATGTAATTAAAACTGCACTTGTTTCAAAATACAGATCAGGAACGTATGCCGAATTACTCAATGTTTTCAATGCTTCATATAAACTATAAAAGTAAGCTGCTGATGTTCCTAAGGCAACTAGTACATCCATATTCGCGCTTTTGTTTCTAAGAGCACGATAAGCACCAACATAGAAATGACCACCAATATAAAATTGAACCGGCGTTGCTAATAGAAGTTGAAACCATGGATTCATTAAAATATGTGGCATCGGTAGCCCCGTATCAAATGGCATATGCCCTACCATTGTATAGAGTAAAGGTAAGGATAAGATAATAGAAATGATAAGTTGACGCTTTTTCTCCTTAATTACCTCTTCTTTTCTCTCTGAACGATCTATATCCTCACTACGTATTTGTCCCTTATACCCTATCTTCTTAATTTTTTCTAAAATATTTTCTGTAGAAAGTAAGCCTTCATTGTATTCTACAACCGCACTGTTTGTAGCTAAATTAACTGTTGCACTCGAAACGCCTTCCATTTTGTTTAACACCTTTTCAATTCGGGTTGCACAAGCTGCACATGTCATTCCTTCAATATCTAAAGTAACTTTTTCCTCTACTACGTTATAGCCTAATTTTTCAATTTTATTTTTTATAGTAGAGATTTCTTGCTGGGATGGATTATACTTGATACTTGCTTTTTCCATAGCTAAATTTACATTAGCTTCTACTCCATCCATTTTATTTAATACTTTTTCAATCCGAGTTGCACAAGCTGCACATGTCATTCCTGTAACTCCAAGCGTAACATGTTTTTGGTTATCCATTGTATATTCCCCCTACTTTGAAAATTGTTTTATGACATTCATTAATTCTTGAATAGACTCATCTCCATTCCCTTCATGAATTGCCTTTGCTACACAATGCTTTGTATGACGTTCTAACAAAGAAAAACCTACCTTATTTAAAGCTGCATTAATCGCTGAAATTTGGATTAAAATATCAACACAGTAGCGATTATCTTCAACCATTTTTTGAACACCGCGAACTTGCCCTTCAATACGCTTTAAACGTTTTATTACATTTTGAATTTCCTCTTCTGTACGAGGAACCATTTTTGGATTTGTTTCATTATCTTCACAATGCCCCATCAATATCACCCCAGTTATTGAAATCAACTCTCTTTACATACATTATACGGGTAAGGGGTATAAAGCGCAACTAATTACATGCCTATTTTTAAAAAATCTTTAAACATACGGGATTGTAGTGATGATACGTTCGTTTTCAAAATGCTGAAATAATCACCTTTAACACTTTGTTTTATCTTGATTCTTTTTGCTGCCTATATGTTCTTCAGCTTAAGGTACCCTAATGAGGTATATGATTTTTATTATATCTTGTAGTATGAGCGTATCGAATTCTATTTTGATTGATAGCATACTCTCCTCTTCTAGTTGTTAATAGGCCTATAATAAACAAATTAAAAACGTATGCTCATAAAAATGAACATACGTTTTTAATTTTAAGCATTATGAATAACATTCCTCTATAAACAGTAATTCGACTTACACATTCAAAAACTTAATGCATACCGGATCAGGTACTGTAACATCAGACTGTAAAAGTCTTAATTTACCCGTAAATTCATCTCTTGAAAACACTGCAATATTATGAGATCTTTCGTTTAAAGCAATAAGGAATTTCTCAGTAGGATCTAATGCAAAATCTCGTGGCCAGTCCCCTTCCGTACATATAGACTCAACAAAAATAAGTTTCCCTGAATCTTGATTGACACTGAAAACAGTAATACTATTATGTCCTCTGTTTGCCGCATACACAAAACGACCATCAGAAGATATTTGAATTGCACTACCTTGATTATTTTCTTTAAATTCGTCTGGAATAGTGGAAATATATTCAACCTCTTGCAATTCACCATTCTCGCTATTATACATTAAAACAATTACCTCTGAACTAAGCTCCGTCATAACATAAACGTATCTTCCATTTGGGTGAAATACAAGGTGTCTTGGACCACTTCCCGGTTTAACCGACAATCGGTTGACTTCCGTTAAAACACCTCTATTTTCTTTATACGTAATCAATTGATCAATTCCTAAATCTATAGCTACTACATATCTGTCATCAGGTGTAAATCCTGCGTAATGTGTATGTGGCTTTTCTTGTCTCTCTTTATTCGGACCCGATCCTTTATGCTCAATAACAGATGTTACTGGATTTATAGTTCCGTTTTCTCTATCTACTATATAAGACTCAATTGTTCCCTTATGGTAGTTTGCTGAAACTACCGTTTGAATTGTTTTATCAACACTCACATGACATGGGGGTGCCCCACGTAACACTTGGCTATTTATTTGTTCGAGATGCTTTGTATCATTATTAATAGAAAAAGCAGACACTCCACCGAACTCCCCTTTTTTAATAACGGAGTACAGAAATCGATTATCTCGGCTAATAGCTAAGTATGTAGGATTATCTAATTTAGCTACTAAATTCACTTCCTTAATTGTTGCTGCCTGTGTATCCAACGTGAAATTATAAATCCCTTCACTGTTTCCTCTCGTATACGTTCCTAGATAGCCGATAAACTTACTATTATCCATCCTTTTAGATCCTCCTCTGAAATAATTGATTGCCTTCTCTTAGAACTCAACAACCTTACGAACATCGAAATAAAAATAAAACAAAATGTATACACATAATCATACATCAATTCGTTCTATTTATAAAAAGCCCCTTCTTTAAACAATAGTTTAATTAAAAGATCTATCTATATTATATGATCTCACAATCTCTAGCTTTTAATTTTTGTATACATGTTATTCAATTTAAGACAAATCATACATCTCTAAACGATTCCTCTCATTCTTACACTCTTTTGCTAAACAATCTATTTACCAACTCCAACAAAAAACTGGCCCTCAAAATTGAGGACCAGTTTTTTTAACTCGCTTTAAAGCCGCCACCTAACACGTCACGTACATCGTGAATAACAACGAATGCATTTTCATCTTTCTGACTCACGACTTTCTTTAATTGCATGAGCTCTTGTTTATTAATGACAATATATAATACTTCTTTGTTATTTCCTGTGTAACCGCCTTTTCCTTCTAATACCGTTACACCACGTGTCATATTCTTCATAATGGATTCTCTAATCATATCTGGGTAGTTTGAAATAATCGTTACAGCGGTCTTTGTATTCAATCCTTCCACAATAAAGTCAATAACCTTTGCACCGATAAATACCGCTACCAGCGTATACATCGCTTTTTCCTGTCCAATAATGAATACGGAGCCTGCAATAACGACGATATCAATAATTAATACACCTTTTCCAACACTCCAACCTAAATATTGATTTGCTAATTGTGCTAGAATGGCAGAGCCGCCTGATGTACCACCTGCCCGGAACATAAATCCTAAACCAACGCCAACGAAAACACCCGCAAATAGAGCAGCTAATAATGTATCATGATTTACCGGAGTCGCTATATCTTCTGTGATATATAAAAAGAAAGATGAAGAGACAATACCAAGTATTGTATACACCATTGTCTTTTTATCAAAAAACTTATATCCAATTGCAAGTAATACTGCATTTATTAACAGGTTTACAGTACCTGGTGACCATTCAAATAAATAATATGTAATAACTGTAAGTCCAATAATGCCACCTTCAGATAATCTATTTGGAATAGCAAAAAAGTTAATTCCAATCGCAAACAATAATGATCCAATTACGACAAGCGCTACTTCTTTTACTCCCTCATTCATTACTCTTTCATTCATTACTTTTCCCCCTATCTACCCCAATGTATATTTTTTCAGCCTACTTTCAGATCAGAGAATCAAGCGAATTCTTTCCATTCCTCTGCATGCTTTTCTATCATTTCAATTAATTTCTTCATTGCAGGAGTTAACCATTTACTTTTATGATACGCCAATTCAGTTGTAACGAAATCCTCGCTATACGTCCATGGTAGTACACTTAACTTGCCTTGCTCGATTTCTTCTTTTACCGTTATAAATGGTAAATAAGATATTCCTAACCCACACATAACAGTTTGTTTAATCGCTTCAATACTCCAAAAATGAATATGAGAACAGTTAATACCCTCTTCTTTAATCCGTCTTTCTAACAAATCTCGGTAACTCCCTGGCTCTGTAAGCAACAACATTTCTCCTTCTAAATCAGCAGGGCTAACGCTCACTTTTTTTGTGAGTGGATGTTTCGGCGGAGCAATAAGCACAATCTTCTCTTGAACAAGAGAATGGGTAACGATATCCGTACCTAGTTGTTCTGGATGTGTAAATAAAGCAAAATCAAATTTCCCTGATTTTAGTTCATTGTGCAATTCTTGACTCTCTGATGGTTGTAAAATGATATGTACTTGTGGATACTCTCTTTTAAATTCATATAAAACAGCAGGTAATCGATAAATCATTAAAGACTCATTCGCTCCAATGCGTATTGTCCCTGAAAATTCCCCGTTCATTTGAGATGATTCCAATGCTTCATTTGATAATTCCAATATTTTATGCGCATACGAAAGCATATGCTCCCCTATATCAGTTAAAATTACTTTTTTGCCAAGGCGATCAAATAATGGACTCCCAATCTCTTCTTCTAACGATCGAATATGATTGGTGATTGTCGATTGCGTATACCCAAGTTGTTCTCCAGCCCTTGTAAAGCCACCGCTTTCCGCTACAATAATAAAAGTTTTCAAATGGCGCAGCTCCATACTTACTCCTCCTGTTGTACGATCCTATACCGTCTGGATACTTTTCTTTTTATAATCATATCTCTATAATAATGCGAAAATGAATATGTAAGCTATACGGTTTTCCATTTACGCAAAAACACAGTCCATCATTTAACAAAACTCCAATAAAAATAATCATTCTCATAAATTTAGTTGGTTTTACTAACTCACATATTTTCACATTAAACAAGTCTCTGAAGAACGTTTATTCTCTACTTTAATCATCCATGAAACAGCTGTTTCTTTACACTCATCTAATCGCCATTATATATTTAAAACACAAATAAATAAAATGAATTATTTTAATAGAAATCATTTATAAAAATGATGGATGAACTTAATATCGTACAGTTAGACACTCTTCTTGAAAAAAGAGTGCCTTTTTCATTTACAACTAACTATTGACATAATCAAAAAGAAATACTACAATTACTATAAATTAGTAAGTAACTATTTTATAATTAAGAACAAGAGGTGAACATAATGAAAAATATATTATTTCGTATTAATGAACTAGCAAAAAAAGAAAGAACGACCGGGCTAAAAGAAACTGAAAAACAGGAACAACAAATGTTACGACAAAACTATATGAAAGAATTTCGCGGGAGTTTAGATTCCATTTTATTAAATACAACGATTGTAGATCCTAACGGAGAAAACGTAACTCCGCCTACTTTACAGCATGCACAAAATCGTATGAACCTTAGAAAATGAAATCTAAAATTGAGCTGAGCAAACAATTTCGCAAAATAATAGCAACATAAAAAGAGCCAAATTTCTATATTTAGAAATCATGGCTCTTTTTAGCATGTAATCTCGTTATCTCTAATCCGATTACTTCATAATTTAAAACACTCTTACATTCAAGATAAATCTGCGATTGTAAAAGCCCCTGGCAGTAATTGTTCAACCGTTACTTCTTTTTCATCACCTTTTAAGTTTGTTAGCAACACTGGCATTTTCGGATCACAAAATTCCGCAATAACTTGTCTACAAGCTCCACATGGCGAGATTGGATTATCTGTTTTACCTGTGATTACTAAATAACTGAAATCTCGTTCCCCTTCTGATACTGCTTTGAATATAGCTGTTCTTTCCGCACAATTACATAAACCGTAAGAAGCATTTTCTATGTTACAACCAGTATACACTTTACCTTCTTTCGTAACTAGCGCGGCACCAACAGGAAATTTAGAATATGGAATATACGCTTTTTCTAACACTTTTGTCGCTTCTTCAATATATCTTTTTTTATCCATGTGATTTCCCCCTCAAAATGTACTTAGTCAGTAATAATTGTATGAATTAATTTAGGAGTTTCAGCAGTTTCTGATACAGAAATGTTTTCATAAATTTTCCCTTTTACATCTTCTACGTTTTCACGATTTGCATAAATCGTAACAAGTGGTTCTCCTTCTTTTACAACTTCGCCCACTTTTTTACGTAACATTAAACCAACTGCTAAGTCAATTTCATCTTCTTTTGTCGCACGTCCTGCGCCTAAAAGCATTGCTGCGATACCAATTTCATCTGCCACAATGTTAGATACAACACCTGAAATTTTTGCTGGTACATCAATGACATATTTTGCTTGTGGTAACTTTTCTGAATTGTCTACAATCGAACTATCCCCACCTTGATTGTGTAAGAACTCTTTAAACTTCTCGATTGCCTTTCCGTTTTTCATCACTTCGATTAACATTTCACGTGCTTCTTCTAATGTATTTGCTTTCTTACCAAGCACGACCATCTGACTTCCTAATACAAGCACCAATTCTGTTAAATCTTCTGGCCCTTCTCCTTTTAACGTATCAATCGCTTCCTTCACTTCAAGCGCATTACCAATCGCAAAACCAAGCGGTTGCGACATATCTGAAATAACAGCCATCGTTTGACGCCCAACATTATTTCCAATTCGTACCATAGCATGTGCTAATTCATTCGCATCTTCTTCCGTTTTCATGAATGCGCCTGCACCTGTCTTAACATCAAGAACGATTGCATCAGCACCAGCTGCAATTTTTTTACTCATAATCGAACTTGCAATTAATGGAATCGAATTCACTGTTCCAGTTACATCGCGTAGTGCATAGATTTTTTTATCAGCAGGTGTTAAATTTCCTGTTTGTCCAATAACTGCAACTTTATCACGGTTCACTAAATCAATAAATTGTTCTTTCGTAATTTCAACATGGAAGCCTTCTACTGCTTCTAATTTATCAATCGTACCACCTGTATGTCCTAAACCTCGGCCAGACATCTTTGCAACTGGTACATCTAAAGCAGCTACTAATGGTCCTAAAACTAATGTTGTTGTATCCCCAACACCACCAGTTGAGTGCTTATCTACTTTAACCCCTTCAATCTCTGATAAATCAATTGTTTCTCCAGAATTCACCATGGCCATCGTTAAATCAGCACGTTCACGATCAGACATGTCTTGGAAAAAGATAGCCATTGCCAGCGCACTCACTTGATAATCAGGTATTGTTCCATCTGTATATCCTTCAATAAAGAACCCGATTTCCTCTGTTGTTAACTCTTTACCATCACGTTTTTTTGCAATAATATCTACCATTCTCATCTTAATCACCAATCCTTTTTATATTCTATGAAACTTTTAATATAGTAAGCCCACAATCGTTGCTGATAAGAAACTTACTAACGTTGCACCGAAAAGTAATTTCAAACCGAATCTTGCTACTACATTCCCTTGTTTTTCATTCAAACTCTTAACAGCTCCTGCAATAATTCCAATTGAAGAGAAATTCGCAAATGAAACAAGGAACACAGATATAATAGCTGTTGTTCTTCCAGAGAAATTAAAGTTCCCTTGCGCTAAATTTGTCATAGCTACAAATTCATTTGATACAAGTTTTGTTGCCATAATATTCCCTGCGTTCACAGCTTCATGCCACGGAACTCCCATCATAAATGCGAACGGCGCAAATACATAACCAAGAATTTCTTGGAATGAGATACCGATTACACCTTTAAACACAGCATTAATGAAAGCAATTAAAGCAACAAATCCAATTAGCATAGCTGCTACTGTAATAGCAACTTTAAAACCATCAATTATATACTCCCCTAATACTTCGAAAAAGGTCTTTTTCTCTTCTTCTTGTACTTCTAACATATCTTCTTCTTCAGTAACCTCATATGGGTTAATGATAGAAGCAATAATAAATCCACCAAACAAGTTAAGTACTAAAGCGGTTACAACATACTGTGGTTTTAATAAAACCATGTAGGATCCGACGATGGACATCGAAACTGTAGACATTGCAGACGCACATAATGTATATAATCTTCTTTCTGATAGTAAACCTAGTTGCTTCTTAACAGAAATAAACACTTCTGATTGTCCTAAAATTGCTGAAGCCACCGCATTATACGATTCAAGTTTCCCCATCCCATTTATTTTACTTAAAGCTAAACCAATCGCTTTTACAATGACTGGCAATACCTTAATGTGCTGCAAAATACCGATTAAAGCTGATATAAAAACAATTGGCATTAATACTCCTAAAAAGAACGAAAATTCTTTTTGATTTACTAGACCGCCAAATACGAAATTAACACCATCACCAGCATACTTTAACAACTGTCCAAAACCATCTGCAATCCCGGCAATTAGTACATTTCCAATGCTTGTATTTAATAGTAAAAATCCTAAAATAAACTGAAGTACAATCATCGTTACAATAGGACGATATTTCACTTTCTTTCTATTATTACTAGCTAACCATGCAATGCCTAGCACAATAATCAAGCCTATGATACCGATTACATATTTCATAAAATTCTCCCTCCTTTTCCGTATCCGCTTACATGTTTTTCAATTAGTAAAGCAATAGATACACCATGCTCCCTGCAATTTGTGTATCTATTGCTTCTAAATCTTTATAAATTAGTAATTGTCTGAAGCGCCTTTTTCGTCATTTAATACGATTGCAACACTAGCGCTCGCTCCAACTCTAGAAGCTCCAGCTGCAACCATTTTCTCTGCATCTTCACGTGTACGAACGCCACCAGATGCTTTCACACCAACATCTGGTCCAACTGTTTTACGCATTAATGCGATATCTTCAGCAGTTGCTCCGCCAGTTGAGAATCCAGTTGAAGTTTTTACAAAATCAGCACCAGCTTTTACAGATAATTCACAAGCGCGTACTTTTTCTTCATCTGTTAATAAACAAGTTTCAATAATAACTTTTACAAGTGCTTTTCCTTTTGCAGCTTGTACAACTTCACGAATATCATTTTCAACGAATTCATTGTCGCCATCTTTTAATGCACCGACATTGATTACCATGTCTACTTCAGTTGCACCTTTTGCAATTACATCTTTTGTTTCAAATACTTTTGTTTCAGTTGTATTTGCACCTAAAGGGAATCCGATAACTGTACAAACATCCACATCGTGTCCTGCTAATTCTTCAGCAGCTAATTTTACCCATGTAGGATTAATACAAACAGAGGCAAAATTGTATTCCTTCGCCTCTTCAATCACTTTCATAACATCTTCTTTTGTAGAATTTGGTTTCAAAACTGTATGATCAATTAACTTTGCAATGTTCATTTTGTTCACTCCTCATATCTTTTAACAACTTCATTCTAACTCCACTTTGAACAAATGTAAACACACTTTTGAAATTATGTTCAACATTTTTTTGAGATAGTGAAATAAGTTTTAAAAATTGACACAAAAAGAGAGCTGTCATATTAACAGCTCCCTCATAAAACACAAAATTCATTCATAAAGTGAAACTTTAATCAGTGGGAGTTTTACTACCCGTTAATGTGGGATAAAAAAATCTATTTCACAAATTTCTTATGCAAACCATTATTTCATCATGAAATTTTTATTGAAAAGCGCATATATTGCACAGCCATATACGAAAAGAAGGTTTCTCAAATCTATACTTTTGAGAAACCTTCTTTTCTAACCTCTTTTATAATTTAAAAGCTCCTTTGCAGTATGTTGATCGATAATCAACACATTCGCATATCCCCCGCTTAACGCACCATCTATCGCTTTTACTTTTCTAGAACCCCCAACCACAAGAACGGAGCGTTTCTTTAAGCGCAACTCCTCTAACTCAATACCAATTGTGCGCTGATTAATTTCTTCACTGCAAATATTACCTTCACCATTAAAGAAACGTGAACAAATATCACCGACAGCTTGTTCTTTCAATAAGCTCATTTCTTGTTTATCTAAATAGCCTAACCGAAACAATAAAGCTTCATCTCGAACAGTTCCGACTGTAAAAATCGCAATATTCGCTTGTTTTCCCATTTCAATAATATGGTGGATATGTCTATCCTGTTCCACTAATTCCTTTGTAACTGCGTTATCAAATATAACTGGAAGTGGTAGGTTTCGTGGTGTTGTTTGAAAGGCATCCGCAAATAAGGCAATCGTTTCATTTGCATACGTATTAACACTTGAATGACTAATGCCTCCTTTTAATTGAACAACCTCTACCCCTTTTACATGCTGCGGCACAATTTTTCTCGCGATTTCATACATAGTTGTTCCCCAGCTCACACCGACGATATCACCATTTGTAACAGTCTTCTCCATATATTCAGCAGCATACTTACTGATATACTCCGTAATCGCCGTGTACTCTGGTACAGGGGAAAATACTACGTGCGCTTCTAATAAATTATATTTTTCTTTAAGTAGGTTACCTACATTATCTAGATCAGCAAATGGATCCGCTATATGAATTTGAACAAACCCTTTTTCTTTCGCATATTTTAACAGTCTTGAAATGGTTGGTCTAGAGATATTCAATTTATTAGCAATTTCTTGTTGGCTATAATCAGATTGGTAGTATAATCTTGCAACTTCAACGCTTAGTTGTTGTTTTTCTTTATCCATACTAACTATATGTCCTTCCTTACATTTTCTATACTCACATACATCGTACTTACAAGCATTATACCGCTTTATTCTAGAAAATTCGACCATCTGAATTAATAGCCAACTTCTCACGGATAAATCACTTCAAAATGACCGATTTATAGCGTGAAAATTTTCACCAACAAGTCGCTCTTTATTCTCCTTACTACAACATATCCGTTTTCTTTACTCTCTATTTATTTTACTTTTACATCCTCATGTAATTTTTCTGTATAATTCTTGACATCCTGCCAACTATCTCTAGCTGTATTCAGATCTTCTTTAATAAAAGTAAACTCCTCAGGACTGATACCTTTTATATTTTGTAACAAATTATTATACTTAGCACCAATTGTATACCACTGATTTGAAATATTTTGAAGAGAAGTAATAGCTGCATCAATTGTTTCCGTCATATTTATTGTTTTATTTTTCACATCGGTCAAAATTGCTACCTCTGTCTGCGCCCCGGAAATTCTTGCCTTTAAATTTCCGATTTCTCTCTCTGCGTTTGCAATATCTCTCTTGGCAACAGCAATCATCGGTCCACCGGCAAGACAAGTAATTAACGCCGCACAAAGCACTGACCCTGCAATCAGCATATCATTACTTTTTTTAATTGAATCATTATAAGTATTGATTTGCTGCTCTAAAAGTGGAATTCCAGCATTCGTACTTGCCAAAATTGCTGTTAATTGATTTGAATCATCTTTAAAGCTTTTTGTATCTTCGGCCATTCTATTTCGAAACGTTTTTAGATTTTCTAATAGCTTGTCCACTTCGCTCTGATTAGTCAAAATAATATTGTATAATTTTCCTAATTCAGATTTCAATTTTTCTCTGTCTTTTTGGTCAACAGCTGCTATTAGACTGCTGTAATAAGACTGAAAGGTTCCGTTAAATTCCACTATATTTTGATCTGTTTTCATAATTTGAGGTTTTATTTCATCTAGCCAAAAAGATGCATTGACTTTTGCATCTTTTTGATGCTTGAGCATATTCCCTTTTAAATCACCATTTATCGAACTTATCTTACCCAAATCTGTTTCTTGTTGATCCCGAATTGTTTTCGCATACGAATCCATTGCAAATACACTAGATGTTGTTTGCGCCATTACATCTTGGAATCCAGCAGGACCAAGGGAATAGTTCTTCTCACTTTCTTGTAATGAATGCATTTGACTTTTTTGTTCTGCTGCAAGAGGATGAAGTGGTACGATATTACTTGTCGTAACCCCAAGAACCATCATTGACAACACGATTTTCTTATAAAACCTCTTATTCATATCTCCACCTACTTTTTGTATAAAGTGAAACTTTTATTAACTAAAATCTTCTTTATCTCAACGATTCTCACGAATAATGAGATTAAAAATCTCCTGATCAAAATTGAACAGGAGACCTGCATCACATACTTTATATATCCGAAAAAACTGTCAAGTATCTCTATATAAAGCATTAGTGGTTTATTACGCTTTTGTATCTACTACTTTAATATCCTCAGCATAAATCTTTTCAGCATAATCTTTAATATTTTTCCAGCTATCTTTAGCAATATTTAGATCTTCTTTGATGAAAACAAGATCGTTAGGGCTAATAGATTCAACATTTTGAAGTAAAGAGTCATATTTTTTCCCCATTGTATGCCATTGATTTGAAATGTTTTGCAGTGCAGTAATAGCTATATCAATCGTATTCGTTAAGTACTCAGTTTGATTTTTAATATTCGTTAATCCAGCTACCTGTAATTGAGCTTGTGAAATTTGCCCTGTTATCTTTTGAATTTCTGCCTGTGCATTATCAAGTTCTTTCTTCGCTAAAACAATACCAGCTGTTCCCCCTCCAATTGCTGCTGCACCACCTGCAATGAGCCCAATTCCTAATGGAGTACCTGCACCAGTAGCAATTACAACTGCTCCACCAATAATTGCGATTGGACCTAAAGCTGTTGCAACTGATGATCCAATGATAATTGCGTTATATTTACCAATCGCCTCATTATACGTTGTGATTTGATTTTGCATAAGTGGGATTCCAGCATCTTGACTTGCTAAAATAGACGTTAATTGATTTGCATCACCTTTAAAGTTTTGCGTATCTGCTGTCATTTTATTTCGGAATTTTTTTAGATCTTCCACTAACTTATCTACTTTTTCTTTGTTCTCTGTAATACTAGTAGATAATCTTGTAAGTCCTTTTGTTAGTGTTGCTTTGTCTTTATTATCTACAGCTGTTACTAGAGTATCATAGTAATTTTGGAATTTCGTATTATAATTAATAATATTTTGGTTCGTGGAAATCAATTGTGGTTTAATTGTATCCAACCACTGATTTGCATTTCCTCTAGCAACATCTTGATGATGAACGACTTTTGTTTTTAAAGAATCATCAACAGTCGTTATACCATTAAAATTAACATTAGCTTGTTTAATAATCGTTAACGCATACAGGTCCATTACTAAAGCATTTGAACCTGTTTTTTCCATCGCAGTTCTAAGGCCGTCTGGTCCTAATGAATACTCAGAATATTTATCAGATGCATCTGTTACACTAGCATGAACTGGAATTGGTTTTGTTGTGCTTTCCGCTGCATAAGTATGTGCTGGCAGGATATTACCTGCTGCAACTACTGCCATGATTGCTGATAGAGCCATTACTTTATAAGGTTTTTTTGTCATTTTTTTCTCTCCCTATATTATTGATTATTATGATGTAACGCCTGCTTATATTTAATGTACCTCTACATTTGTCACGTAATCTTCAAATTGCTTTGTTTGTTTAGTCATCTCATCACTTACGTTTTTAAGCTGACTGAATTGTCTTTGAAGCGTACCACTATCAGTATAGACACCTGTTTCAAGATTCGATTTCATTTGAAGCATATTTTCATTCAGTGCCTTCCAATCATTTACCAAGTATTCTAGAGTAGTAATTTGTCTATTAATTAGCTCCACAAAGCTTTTCACCTGATCTTCAATAAAAATAATTTCCGTTGCTTGAATTTCAGATTGTGATAACTTTTGAATAAGTTGTACTAATTCTTTTTGTTTCTGCTGAATTTTAATAGCAGCCTCTCTTGTTTGACTATCCGCAGCATTTACAATTTCATCACTAAGAGATCCAATTGATACAAAATCTACCGTTTTTGTTTGGGCTGTTGTATTCGTAATTGTAAACACTTGCTTCCCAATATTAATAGAGCCTTTAATAATTTCATTTGGTCTATTTAAAATCTTTGTAAGTTCAGCTTGAATCTCTTCTTGAATTCTTTTAATATCCGCTCTTATCTGTGCAATATCTCCATTTGAACCCTTTAATGCTTGGATTGCTGTTTCAGCCTGTTGAGATAAACTCCCACTATCTTTTACTAATAAGGATTTGAAACGATTTAAATCCAATAAAGTTTGTTCCATGTTATCTTGAATCGTTTGTGCTTGACTTTGAAGTTTACTGAAACCGCTTACAAAAGCTGTTTTTGCTTGTTCATCTTCATTCACTTTTCCGGAGAAATCATATAATTTACTATAATAACTATTAAATCTTATACTATACCTCATAATCTCTTGATTTAAGTCCATTAACTTCGGATTATATTCATCAATCCATTCACGGACATTCATTTTTACGAACTTTTGATGATTTGTCAAACTACTCATAGCATCTACTTTAATATCTGGCTGTTGTAATATAACTAATCCGTAAGCTTGTATTAAAGGAGTGTTTGATCCTAAAGCTCTTATCGAATTAGATAATGTATTTCTAACCGTTATGTTTTGAGCACTTGCTTGTTTAAATTCAGATTGATTACTTTCCGCAAAAGCACTTATTGGCGTTAGGCAACTTGTAGATACTGCTGTAATCAATAAGCCTGTGATTAAAGTTTTTTTCACTTTAACTCCTCCTAATGTATTAGTATCCAATTATATTTCATATAAATTTTTTGTTTCTTTATGTATCCCTTATCAAGCAGGTAAATCCAGGAAACGCTCTCATAATATCTATTAAATCTTTTTCCAATATGTGTAAACTCTATTTCTAACTGTTCGTTTTTATATTTGCTTATTGGCGATTTCAATCCTTACTTGTTTGATTCATTTAACAACATTATCTTAATAAGAACACAAAATCACACTTTACTATATCCACCTCTTTCAATCCATTAGATTCATAATGTAGTATATTGAACTTTAAATAAATCATATGAGCTATTCATCATATCTTTATTCACTGAATGAACTGTATATCATGAGAATACTTTTAATTCCCTATAAAACAGAGAGGAAAAATCTCATTTATACATTAGCTACACAGAAATATTATTCATTTTTCACTATTCACCAATAAAAATATGAAGCAAATAGCTGTGTTTAAATTCAAGTTTTATACTGTAGCATCATTTAAACACAGCTATTTTTCATCGTAAAGAAGTATTTTTTCTTTCGCTACTCCATAGGCTTTTTGTCTTTATTTCAATATAAAATAACATTAACTTTATAAAATATTAATAAGAGTACTTTTCATTGAAAAGCACCTTTATCTTTATAATTATTTCCACGAAAATAATTATATCAAGATAATTATTCCGAGTGTATGCAATTATGCATACACTCTTTTCACAAAACAGATTTCCTTACTTTAAAACTTTTTCTCCCTTGAAGAAAACCCCACTGATTAAAGTTTCACTTTATAACCGTTTGCAATATTTACACGTACCGCGCCTACGATAGTAGTAAGCAATCGTAGCGCCAAATAGAGCTATTCCCCAGATTGGCCATAATAACTCGGGACCTTCTAATGCCCATCCCCTATGATCTAGGCCCCCTTTATTAATAAAACCCCGGATGTACATCAAACCAGCTGAAGTAACCATAATGGAAACCAGTGAAGCTGGAATAATCGCTAACGAAAGAGGTACACGCTTACCAGCAATAAATGGAAACCAACGTGGAAATTTTTCTCCCCATTGCTGAATAAGTCCCAGCGTAAGAATTGCCCCTCCAAGTGCTACTGTAGCCAAGGATGCACCCATTAACCAAATTCCAGGTGAATCACGTTCAAAAGAATCAAGTAATTCTTTAGTAGTTCCCAGTGGAATACCTATCGCCCAACACCATCTGGTTATGGAATAACAGATAGGAATTATAATGGCAATGTAAGTGCACCATTTTCCCCAAGATGCTGCTGAGGATTGTGATGTCCATTTAGAAGGGTTACTATTTCTGCCACAATACAGACAAGCATTTCGTGTTTGGCGTTGGTAGGCTAAAGCAGTAGCAATCCATAAAAAGGCTCCTAGCATACTAATATATTGATTCACAATCGTCCAGTACATCATCTGTTCAAAGAAATTCACTCCATGCGGAAAATCAAATGGCGCTCCAACCAGAAATACAATTCCATATGCTACAGTCACTAAAACACGGTAGTCAATAACTGCGAATAGTAGAATTGCCACTAACATATACACAAACGCGAGTAATATAATTCGTAAAATTCCATTACCTAAACCACGAATCATCATGACAGCTACAATGACTCCCATTACTCCAAATCCAACCATCATAGGTGCACCGCTCTCAGGGCTCAAACCAGCTAGCATTGAGTATTCAGATTGTGGATCCCCTACCCCAAGTGGAAAACCTTTTCCTCCCAACGCCCAATACTGACCTAATATCAAATACATCAATGACCAAGCACCCGCAGTATACCCAATCCATTGGGGCCATAATGATAACCATCTAAAAATATGAATTCCGGTTTCGTTTTTTTTCTCAGTATTTAACATCACAAAAGAACAACTCCTTCTATTAGAAAGTTATAATACTAAAACCTTCTACAATATTTACACTGTCCCCGCCTTCTTAGATAATAAGCAATGGTTGCTAGCCCTAATGCTACTCCCCATGGAAGCCAAAATAGTGAAGGCCCTAATTCTCCCCAATTTCCAGTATTGATGGAACCGTTCAATATTTTTGAAATGATAATCGGACTTATTTTTAATCCTGCAAGAGTGATAAGAACAGATGCACATGTTGCTGGTATCACCGCGAACCAAATAGGAACACGTTTTCCAGCCAAATAAAGGCACCAACGAGGAAACTTTTCTCCCCATTTTTGGATAAGTCCCAATGTAAGAATAGCACCGCATATTGGTAATCCACCAAGTACTGCCTCTATCAAACGTTCCGTAAATGATTGATTGCTAATTAATGTTGCTGCTGCATCGCTCACTCCCAATGGAATCCCTGCAGCCCACGCTAAGCGGACAATACCATAAGGAAGTGCCATAACGATAGCAATGTAGGTTGCATATTTCCCAAAACTGTTTCCGGCAATTGATGTGTCTTGAGTCTCCTTTTGGCGCCCGCAATTCACACATGCTTCCCGGCTCCGCCGCTGATAAGCCAAGGCTGTCGCTCCCCATAAAAATCCTCCTACCATACATAAAAGTTGATTTATTACAGGCCAATCGATGAGTTGAAAATGTAGCATGAATGAATAAGCGAAATTCTGTAATACCCGGACATCAGGAATTACCATAACTAGAGCGATACACATTATCCATGCGAAAATGAGCAGGACTGCCCGCGGAATCATCTTTCCCCACATTCGGATTGTAGCCAATGCAGTGATCGATCCAATTCCTCCGATGCAAGCGATTGTCACTCCTCCTACATCTGATTGTATGTTTGCTAAAAATGATCCCATCATAAACCCTCTTGAATCATTTTCACCAAAAGGGAATCCTGCGCCTCCTATAGCCCAATAAAGCCCCAGAAATCCATAAAAGAAGGACCAAACTGCAGTTATATAGGCAATCCACCGATGCCAATTTGATAGCAAAAAGTTCCGCTTTCCCCTCCCCTCTTTCAATGTATTTTGTGAATAGTGATCAATCGACCGTCGTATATGATTTAATTTAAAAACCATATTCTTCAACTCCCTACTGTATATTGATGAGTAAGTTCATATTATGATAAAAGGGGCAATTTGAAACGGACCTCTAGAACTGTTTATAAACAGTTCTAGAGGTCCGTTTAGAAAAGAATTTTCATAGTCAAAGTTGTAGATTAACAAACTGGAAATATCGCAAAATAAAAATACCAATTCCGCGTAATGGAATTGGTATAAGAAATTTTCTAATCTATATTAATAATTTTTTTCCTGATTCGGACGCATAAACCCTTGTTCCCAGGCAAAAACAGCAGCTTTCGTACGATCAATCATATGAAGCTTACTTAAAATGTTGCTAACATGCCCTTTCACTGTCTTTTCACTAATGAAAAGACTTTCAGCAATTTCAGCATTCGTGAGCCCACTAGCAATTAATCGTAACACTTCCAGTTCTCGTTCACTTAGCTCGGAAAATGGATTGGAAGATGCCTGTTTCGTAGCACGAATCTCATTAACAACCCGTGCAGCCACCCGTGGATGCATAATGGATTCGCCTTGTACGCCTCTCCTTACCGTTTCAACCAATTGATTAGGCTCGATGTCTTTAAGCACATATGATATTGCCCCTGCACGTAATGCTGGAAAAATGTACTCGTCCTCATGATAAGAAGTCAACACAATCACTTGAGAACGAGGACTAACTTGTTTAATCATTCGAATTGCCTCTACACCATTGATACCTGGCATCACTAAATCCATGAGTACGATATCTGGCACAAGCTCATCAGCTAGGGCCGTAGCACTTTCACCATTTTCTGCTTCTCCAAATACATGAAAGTCAGATTGAATTGTGAATAGAGTATTCAACCCTTGTCTTACAATTGCGTGATCATCAACTATTAAAATCGAAATCGGATCTTCCTTCTCCATTTTTTGTCACCTCTTCTAAATAACAATTGGCATTCGGATTGTTATCTTCTCGAATATCTGTTTGTTTACATTGAACGGTAATTTTCACACCTTTCCCTATCTCACTTTGGATATCAATATGCCCCTTTAACGCATGAATCCGTTCACGCATAGAGGACAAACCTACTCCTTGTCGAGCTCCCCTTTGAATATCAAACCCACAACCATTATCATGAATAGAAAGAGTTACAACTTCTTCATAATCTAGATAAATCATTACCATATTTGCCTGACTGTGACGTGCAACATTATTCAGTGCCTCCTGTGTGATGCGAAAGAATGTTTCTTCAATAATAGGGGATACTTGTTGCTGTCCACTTGTCTCCAAATTGACCATGATACCCGTTTGTTCTTGCCACATCTCCACATAATCCTTTAATGCACGTGCCAAGTTCTTGCCCTCAAGTGCGATAGGACGTAATTCCCGAATTAATGCACTTAACTCTCGCTGCGTTTGATGTAACAAGTTTTCTGCTTTTAACAAATGGTCTTTTGCGGTATCATCATCTTTTCCAATAAGGAATTTACTAGTATTCAACCAGATAGATGTAGCAAACAGTTGCTGCTTAACACTATCATGTAGCTCACGAGCTAATCTATTGCGTTCCTCGAGGGTCGCTAAGTCTTGCCGCATTTTAAGTAAGGTACGTAGTTGTTTCGCCATCTGATTCAGCTTGCGTGCCAGCTGCCCCAATTCATCCTTTGAAGGATCTTGCACAAATGTTGTGAAATCTCCTTGACTCCATTGATCTGTAGCGTTTAATATCTTTTGAATACGACGAACGAGACTTCGAGACGTGATAATTCCAAAAGTAATACCAACAATTGCTGCACCAATAAAGAAAGCTAAAATACTAAATCCAAAAAACTGAAAAGTAGCCTTCCAAAAATCGACCAAAGAAAAATGTATGTTTTCTGCTTTAACTACTAATACTCCAAGAACATCTTTCTCATTAGATAACGGAGCAACAATATAGAAAACTCCACCTTTATGATAGCTATATGTTTTTAATTTACGTGCTTCGGATGGTTTCAGTGACAGAGCTGTATATATATTTTGATAAACTTTCGCAGGGAATTCTGCTTTAAAATCAATAAACTGAGGCACATTCTCTCCAGCGCTTGCAAGTAAATTCCCATTTGGATCAGTCACCACAGAAAATCCATCGAATTCAGTCCCTACTTCTATGGGCCAATCTTCTAACGCTTTCTTCAGCTGATTTTGATTAATCAATGGTCCGTTAAAGTTAGAAGATATATTTTGGGCTTGTATGCTTATCTGTTGTTCAAACATTTGGTCCGCATTATATTTCACTAGACTAAGCGAAATAAGAAAGCCCATCACTTCGAGTGTCAATAGAACGCCAATGGTTGTTAACACATAAAATAAAGTCAGTTTCCACTGCAAACGATGGAAATGTCGGACAAAACGAGATAGAAATTTCATGTTCTTTCCTTCCTAATCGAAAATGTAGTGACCATTGTATTGTTCAACATTTACTAAAACCTACTCCCCACTATATGATATGTTTTGTAATTTAATATTCCTCCCCTCAAGAGACTTCTTTATATAATTCATTTTAAATTTAATTTTTCTTGATAAATCAAAGATTTCCTGGCATACTCTTAAAATTATTTGTGCCCGAGTATATCCTCTCCTCGCTTTTCTATAAACCATATTCTTTTCCGTCTTATCATTACTTCTTAAAAATGTAGATTGGTATGGAGAAGCATATATAAACTACATCCTTTTACCTAATGAAGAATGTAGATGTAGAACATGCAATTTTGGAATAATCTCCTTAAAGAAAAATCCAAAACTATATATCTTTATTGTATTAATAGTATTAAAGATATTCATAAAATGTAGATAATCATTTTAAAAACCAGGGTCGTTCAAAGAATTGGTGAAAGTAAACAGATAGGAATTTTAACAAGGTTAGAAAGAATAACTTTTGGAGTGGTAAAAAGTTTCGAAATACCAAATTTAGCATAAGGATTGGATACACAAAGATAAGATATAAAACCTATTTGTAAAAAAAGGTAGCTCTACATAAGTAAAGCTACCTTAGAAATTGCTTGTTCTATAATCTTTATTTTTTCAAATGGTACGGTACAGTCGTAATCACAACATTTCTTCGATAAAGTAAATACGCACGAATTAGTAAACTGGATTGATTATGAAGAATGTTATGCCAACCTTTCTTTGGTATAAACTGAGGTATGACTACCGTAACTCGATAATTTGACTCACTTGCTTTATATTGCACTGTATCGATAAACTTTGTTAGCGGTTGAATAATGCTTCTATAGTGAGAATGCAATGTAACAAGCCTTACGTCAGGCTGCCATTTCTTCCACTTCTCTTCAAATTTCTTTTCATCTTCTCTTTCAAAAGCAACATATACAGCGATAATTTGATCTGGTGAAAGAGATTTTGCGTAATTCAATGAATTTTCTACTACATGAGTCATACCGGCTACAGGAACGATAATTACATTCCCTTCAATCGGAACAATTGATTCACAAGTTTTAAGACTTAATTGATCGCCTACCGCATCATAATGTTTCTTAATTCGATGAAACACAAAAATAATAGCTGGTAAGAAAACAAGTATTGTCCAAACTTGTGCGAACTTCGTTAAAAAGAACATACTCATAACGATAAAACTAATAACTGCACCTGTTAAATTAATCGTTAATTTCAAAATCCACCCTTGTGGCTTTTCTCGTATCCATTTTACTACCATTCCAGTTTGAGATAACGTAAACGGAATGAATACACCTACTGCATATAACGGGATAAGATGTTCTGTCTGACCTTGAAACGCAATAATTAAAATAATAGAAGCGATACCAAGTATGATAATACCGTTCGAGTAACCTAATCGATCCCCTCTAATCGTAAACATCCTTGGAATAAACTTATCTTTCGCAAGATTAACTGCTAATAAAGGAAATGCTGAGTAGCCAGTGTTAGCAGCAAGAATTAATATTAAAGCAGTTGTACCTTGTATAAAAAAGTACATAAAATTTCGTCCAAATGTTTGCTCAGCAATTTGTGAAACTACGGTTACTTCTTTGCTAGGAGTAATTCCGTAATAATAAGCTAAATAAACAATCCCTGAAAATAAAACGGCCAGTAAAGCCCCCATCGCAAGCAATGTTTTTGCTGCATTGTTAGGAGCTGGATCTTTAAAGTTTGGAATTGCATTAGAAATTGCTTCAACACCTGTTAAAGCAGAGCTACCTGATGCAAATGCTCTTAACAGTAAAAACAAACTAATACCAGCAACTGGTGTTCCAATTGGCGTATGCAAATTTGGTGAAACGTGACCAGTTACAATATTGTATATTCCTACTCCAATTAATATAAATAATGCTAAAACAAATAAATAAACTGGATATGCTAAAACAGAAGCTGACTCTGTTACTCCTCTTAAATTCAATATTGTAATAAGTAATACAAATATAATCGCGATAATTACATTATGCTCATGTAAACTAGGAAAGGCAGATGTAATCGCATCTGTACCTGCCGATACACTTACTGCTACTGTTAAAATGTAGTCTACTAATAAAGATCCCCCAGCAATTAATCCTGGATTAACTCCTAAGTTTTCTTTAGATACTACATATGCTCCTCCTCCATGAGGATAGGCAAAAATGATTTGTCGATAAGATAATATAAGAGCTGTTAATAACACTAATACTCCAATCGCAATTGGAATAGAGTACCAAAACGCTATTGCGCCAAGGCTCGCTAAAGCGATTAAAATTTGCTCTGGACCATATGCAACCGATGATAATGCGTCAGAGGATAAAATTGCTAACGCTTTCGTTTTATTAAGTTTTTGCTCTCCTAATTCGGTTGATTTTAACGGTCGTCCAATTAAAAACTTTTTTATAGATGAAACCACTGCTGTCCACTCTCCAATAATTTTGTACGAACAATTCTCTGCTAGCTAAAGCTCATAAACTATCTTTTCAGAACATAAAAAAATGTCTACAAGCCATAACAAATAGACTTGTAGACATTAAATTTTTTGTCGCACAAGCTCCACCTTCCTTCTCAATATAACGCTTACGAGGTTAGCTGTCGGATTCGGGCCTATGAGTAGCCCTACCTTTTTCAAGGATTCACCCCTTGGATTATGCAATAATCCATAAAAACGGGTCCCCCGTACCATGCGGTTTCAGCGATTTAGAAATTTGAAACTGTGGATTATAATACTCCTTTATTTTAAAAAAGTAAACAAAAATTTTTTAGAAATAGAAAGATTATGATGATTATGTATGGTATCACTACATGAATGAACAGAATATATTTATCAATATAGATTGGGAGGCATTGATTTTTCTGAAGAAAAGAAGCCACTTTTATCGGATACATTTTTAGATGAAATTACAATAGAAATTAATAAGTTATATGGAAACACAGTTGACGAACGAAATTGTTCACAAGAAAATAAAAGAAATAAGTAATTTATTAAGGCAAATATACAATAATCAGCAAGTGAAAAAAGTCTGTTTTTTTTAAAAAACAGACTTTTTATTTTTAAAACATCAAAATTTATTGCATATAAATTATGACAAGCATCCAAATGGCTAAAGCAGAAATGATAGCGAGTACTATACGAGTAGAAAATACACGCACTTCAAAATCCGTCTTTTTTGAAGGTTCAGGATATGCAATGATATAGATTCCCTTTAAAAGCGAAAGCCACCCAATAAGTGTAACAAATCCTTGCCAATTCAACTCCCATACATGATGCAAAATTACGGTACTTAACCCTAAAAATATTGATAAAAATCCATACATAATTCCAGATCCTCTATCTTCCACTACTAACCTTTTCAATCCACGTAACACCGATGGACGCAAGAAAAGAATACCTGATACAATTAATATGACCCATCCCCAAAATAACCCTAAAAAAGTACTTATAGTCATTATTCTCCCTCCTTTCCAACACATTTATATTTCAAGGGACCCTTCTTTTAGAACCCATTTTCTCTACGTATAAGAAATAAAATACCAAATCCCCACAAAAATGTATTATTAAAATCATTACGTTTTAGCATCTAAGTACCTCAATGATATCCTGTTAATAAATCATGCTCTTTCTAATTTTTTACTCGCCAAATACAAAAAGGATAGAAAAAGTAATTATACTTTTTCTATCCTTCACTCATTTCGGTACTACAAAAACTATACCGGTTCTTTATTTAAAGTCATTTCTTCATATACTTTTAAGTTTTGATAAACCACTTTTAATAACGGTGCATCGATACAAAATTGTTTTGCTAATTTTAATAAACATCCTTGTAAATGTTCCCCTTCAATGAACGAACCTTTTTCCATATCACGCTGCATAGATGACTTCATATCATAAGAAATTTTATCAATTGTCTTCATATGTTCCTCAACAATATTTTCCTGAATCGGAGCTCCAAATCTCCTCATGATCTGTGCTGCTTCTTCAAATAAACTTCGAATAAAATCGCGGCCACCACCACTTTCGCGTATCGGACCTATCGGTGCATGCATTAACGTCGTCACACCTGACATTACTGAAATAAATAAATATTTATGCCACATATCTCGTAAAATATGTTCACTTAGAACAAAACTCGCTTTCGTTCCCGTTAATACTTTAGCAATTTTTTTTGCTCTTGCTGAATCAGGGTGTTTTATTTCTCCAAATACAAGTCTATCAGCAGCACTAGTTTGTACAACTTCTCCTTCATCGTTTAAAGTTGTCTCTATAAAACATAAACCACCCATTACTTTTTCCTCACCAAACTCCTGTTGCAAATGTGATAAATGAGCAATACCGTTTAATAATGGGATTATCATTGTATTATCGCCTACAAACGGCTTCAAATCTATTATTGCCTCTTTTAAGTGATATGCTTTTGTTGAGAGTAGAATCACATTAAATGGAGAAACGACATCTTCTTTCGTTACTAATTTCGGTTGAAATGAAAAATCCCCATTAGCACTCCGAATAACGAGGCCTTTTTCTTCTAATTGTTGTTTTCGTTTACTACGAACGAGAAAAGTAACATCTTCCCCTTTCTCTACTAAACGGCCACCAAAATATCCTCCGACGCCTCCAGCTCCTAATACTAAAATACGCATATAAAATTCCTCTTTTCCAAACATGAAAATTTTACTTCTTTGTAGCATAACTATATTATACATCTGACCTATCGAACAAACAGAAAATTCGACTTTTTAACAAAATTTCATTTTAAGGACTATATAATATTATTCATTATTTTATTTACGAATAGATTAGTAACATTTCAATTTTCAAATTTATGAATTATACACTTAGTAAAGATTTGTATAATTAGAAAGGATGAGAAAAAATGCAATATCCAATGTTCTTATCTAAGAGATTAACAATACGCCCATTTGAATTAAATGATGCTGCTAAAGTTCAAGAATTAGCAGGAGATAAGGAGGTGGTGAAAACTACTACAATTATTCCTCACCCTTATCCAGATGGCTGGGCAGAAGAGTGGATTCCCTCTACCCATACAGCTATGGATAAGGGAGACAGTTTTCACTTTGCAATGGTTAATGAACAAAATATACTCATCGGTTGCATATACCTTTTTATCAATAAAAAACATAATAAAGGAGAATTAGGATACTGGATAGGTAAATCATATTGGGGTAAAGGATACTGCACTGAAGCTGGTCAGGTCATCGTTACATATGCATTTGAAGAATTACAGCTCAATCGTATTTTTGCTGATGCTTTCACTAAAAATCCCGCCTCTTCTAAAGTCATGCAAAAATTGGGGTTGAAACATGAAGGTTCATTTAAACAAAGTTGTTTGTACTGGGGAGTGTATGAAGATACTGTTGTTTACGGTTTAACAAGATCTGATTATAACAAGAGTAAGTAGCTGCTCTTCTTTTTAGCAAATATCAGTAATATGAAAACTTCACTGCTACCATAAAAATCAAAATTTCAAGAAGAAACAACGCAGAAGCCTCCTTTTAACAATTACGTTTTAGCATCTAAATGAACGATTATAAAAAGAGTAGGCCACAAATTTTTATGGCCTACTCTTTTATTTAAACATTTCCCTTGTTTTAATTTACTAGAAGCAAGCTATATTCCCTCATATCTTATAAATTAGTTGAAATACCCTTTCCTCTCCTTGGTTTCAAAGTACTTATTCTATCCATCCCTCAATCAATACCTACATAAAAAATGATATACTAAATTCAAAACCTTTAGAGGAGCTGGCTATTATGGGGATGATTGGACAGTATATATTAGTTACAGATGAGGAATTAAGTAAACTCCAAAACAAGGAGTTAGATATTTATTTTAAAGAACCTGATTTAGATATCGATAAGTCCTGGCAACTACTTCATTTTATTTTATGTGGTGAAGTTGGCGGCGGCGAACCACCACTTGGACATGTTGTACCTCTTAATGATTCCATCATCGATAACGATACTCTCGGTACATTTTACCTTATAGCTAGTGAAGTCGAAGAAGCTTATTTGGCAATAAAAGATTTAAGAAAACCTGATTTCAAAGAAATGTATAACTTCCACGATTTGATGGATGAACAACTTTATCCACTTGTTGAAGATGATGACTCTGATGAGATATTTGAATATACCTATAGTTGCTTTTTAGGAATTAAGGATTTATATAAGCAAGCTGTTTTAAACAAGCAATGTGTAATTTTTTTCATTATCTAAATAAAAATGAAAAACGGATCCTCTCTTTTACGAGAAGATCCGTTTTTATTAAAGTAAACTATTATCCTAATTTCACTTGATTTTCTTCTTCAATTTTTGCTAACGCAATAGCCACTTGCTCTTCTGTTAACTCATGTTCTTTCACATAACGGTTACGTGGGTGCACACGGCATTCGTGTGAACAGGCACGTAAATATTTCGCCTCATTTTCTTCAGAACATAAAATTTGTTTGTTACATTCTGGATTTGCACAATTTACATATCGTTCACATGGTTCTTTTGTAAAGTGGTCTTTCCCAACTATTACATGTTCCTTTTGGTTCACAGGTACACCAATACGCTCATCGAATACATAACATTGTCCATCCCATAGTTCACCTTGCACTTCAGGGTCTTTTCCGTACGTTACAATCCCGCCGTGAAGCTGACTTACATCTTCAAAACCTTCTCTGACTAACCAGCCTGAAAACTTCTCGCAGCGAATACCACCTGTGCAATATGTTAAGATTTTTTTACCTTCAAGAACTTCTTTATTTTCTCTAATCCAATCTGGTAATTCACGGAAAGAGTGAATATCAGGTTTAACTGCACCTTTAAAATGTCCTAAATCGAATTCATAGTCATTTCGTGCATCAATGATAACTGTGTTTTCTTGTTGCATCGCCTCATAAAACTCTTTTGGCTCTAAATATTTCCCTGTCATTTCTTTCGGGTTAATATCATCTTCTAAGCGAAGTGTAACAAGCTCTGAACGAGGACGTACGTGCATTTTTTTGAACGCATGCCCATCTGCTTCATCTACTTTAAATACGATACCGTCAAAACGTGGATCATTCTTCATTGCTTCCATGTACTTCTCTGTTTGTTCAACAGTACCTGAAGCAGTTCCATTAATCCCTTCTTCTGCTACAAGAATTCTTCCTTTTAACTCAAGTGAATTACAAAATTCTAAATGCTGTGCAGCAAATTCTTCAGGATTCTCAATCGTAGTGTACATGTAATATAGTAACACTCTGTATGGTTTTGTATTTAACATTTATTTTTACCACCTATCTCATTCAATATTTTAAAATCATGTATAAGTTAACGATCATATCGGAACATATAAGAATGAGAAAAGATTTGTTCAAATCTCTTCCCCTATTTACAATGTTTTCCCAGAAGTTAACACAAATGAAAAACGAGATTACACAACAATCCAATACGGTTGTAATGTAATCCCAATATATTATATAACATACAAATTGGTTTACAGCAATTAATATGCTGCGAGCTCTATTTTACAATTAAAAAATACGTTTTCCCATTCCATATTATAGGTAAATTCTCTTTATTCTCCCACAATCCTAGAAGTTATAACTGTATGTTAGCTGTTTTATTTATTTTAGTTACATAGTTATTTCGAGCACACCTTTTATTGCAATCAGACATATAATTTGCATCGAAGAAACAATTGTGCCCAAATAAAAATATCAACTAGCATATCTAAATGTATTGAAATAAGTAATAAGAATAAATACAATAATTGCAGCAAGCTAAGAAACAAAAGGGGAAACTACTATGAATAAAGCTACAACAAAAGAAGAACAATCACCTCTTCAAAGTACTACAGTCCAATCCGCTCACCTCGCTTTAAGTGGTGAAACGAAAGGAATCAAAAGATTATTACCTTTTCTCGGCCCAGCATTCATCGCATCCGTTGCTTATATTGATCCCGGAAATTTCGCTACAAATATCGCAGCAGGATCGCAATATGGCTATTTATTACTTTGGGTCATTCTCACTTCTAACTTAATGGCGGTATTAATTCAATCTCTTTCAGCGAAACTCGGGATTGCTACCGGAAAAAACCTTCCTGAAGTCGCTCGTGAGCACTTTCCAAAACCTGTTTCAATTGGTTTATGGATACAAGGCGAACTTGTTATCATGGCCACTGATTTAGCTGAGTTTATCGGGGCTGCTTTAGGTCTATATTTACTATTCGGTATCCCAATGTTGCCGGCTGCTCTCATTACTGCTGTTGGTTCATTCATTATACTTGAATTTCAACGTAGAGGCTTCCGTCCATTAGAAGCTGTTATTACAGGAATGGTCTTTATTGTTGTTGTTGTTTTTGGTGTACAAGTATTTTATGCGAAACCAGAATTAAGCCCTCTACTTTCAGGATTATTTATCCCTAATTTCCAAGGGGTAGATAGTATCCTACTCGCTGCTGGGATATTAGGTGCGACAGTTATGCCACATGCAATTTATTTACATTCCGCTTTAACGCAGCGTCGTGTAGTAGGCACAACTGATGAGCAGCGCAAAAAGATTTTCCGTTTTGAGTTTATTGACATTATTATCGCAATGGTGATTGCTGGAGCAATTAATGCAAGTATGCTAATTGTAGCAGCTGCCTTATTCTTCAAAAACGGATTACACGCTGAAGACTTAGATGTTGCTTTTCATGAGTTTAGCAACTTAGTTGGCCCTGTCTCAGCTAGCCTTTTCGGAATCGGATTGTTAGCTGCTGGTTTATCCAGTTCTTCTGTCGGAACAATGTCCGGTGATATTATTATGCAAGGATTTATCCGTATGCATATTCCTTTATATTTAAGAAGATTTATTACTATGATCCCGCCTCTTGTTATTATTGCTTTAGGAGTAAATCCAACTCACGCTCTTGTTATGAGTCAAGTTGTATTATCATTTGGTATCGCATTTGCATTAGTACCTCTTATTATGTTTACAAGTAGCAAAAAGATTATGGGTGTGCTAGTGAATCATCGCATTACAAACGTAATTGCTTGGCTAATTGCTGGGCTCGTTATTGCCTTAAATATTTTCTTACTGTATCAGACATTTACTGGTCAATGAACAAGAAGATCTCATCCAAATGTAGATGAGATCTTCTTGTTTCAAATGTACGTTAATTAATTGAACAATATCTCTATCGTCATCTACGATTAATATAGATTGTTGATTCATAGTTCATCCTCTTTAATGTTTATTTGAAATATATTCCACCGCTTTATATTAACATGGCTATAGGATTAGAACTTTGAAATACACAATTTATTCTCCATAACTTGTATTATCTCTAAACTAATAGCAAAAAAGCTAAGACACATACGCCTTAGCTTTTTTATCTCATCTATCTCTCGCTTAAATAAGCATGTTTATACGTATACACCCCACCAAATTGATGCTTCTGAATATCTTTTACATATTCTTTCTGTATATATGCTGAACCTGTATGATAAAGCGGCACAATTGCAGCATCTTCTAATACTATTTGCTCCGCCTCTTGTAAGGCCTTCCATCTTTTCTTTTGGTCTAATACAATATCATATTTTGCTTTCTTTATAAGGTCATCATAATAAAAATTGGAATACTCCATCTTATTATTCGGATTATCTGTCGTAAACAATTCTAAATAACTTATTGGGTCTTTATAATCTGGCCCCCATACTACCATAGATATATCATATTGCCCAGTTTGTTCAAGCTGTAATTTTTGCTTAAATGGTTGCGGTTTAATCTGTACCGTTAAACCTTGTAAATGCTTTTCTAAATCTCCTTTTATATACTCTGCTATACGCTGCGCGTTATCTTGTTCAAATGTCAAGAACTCAACTGTAACACTTTCCGTGCCAAGTTCTTTTTTAGCGTCTTCCCAAAGTTTTTTTGCTTTTTGCAAATCATATCTAGCAATATTCCCATTCTCCTTTCTAAAATCCGTTCCAGTTGCTTCATTTTTATATCCTTTTGGAATCAGACCTCGCGCAGGAGTTGCACCATTATTTATAAAATGCTTTACAAGTTCCTCTTTATTCAGTGCTAAAGAAATAGATTGACGAACTTTTTTATTTGCTAGTGAAGCATTTCTTTCGTTAAATCGCAGCATAGCTATAGCTGACTCACTTGATATATGTAGTTCCTTGTTGTTTTTGTATCGTTCTACAAATGTAGAATTAATAGGCACACGGTCAAGAGTACCAGACTCGTATAAATTTACAGCTGTCATTGTATCTTTTACAATATGGAAGTTTATTTCATCTAGCTTCACCTTCTCTCTATCCCAATATGTATCATTTTTCTTTAATTGAAATTCCTGTTCATGCTTCCATTTTTCAAGCACAAACGCTCCATTATATATAAGATTATCTGGTTCTAATGCATAACGATTTCCTTGTTCTTTCACAAATGATTCATGCTGTGGTAAATAAATAGGCAATGCTAATAATTGTAATAAATACGGAACAGGCTTCTCTAATTGTACTTCTAGCGTATAATTGTCTAAAGCCTTTACTCCTAGCCGATCAGTAGGCAATGTACCTGTATTTATTTCTTTTGCGTTTTTTATATAAAATAGCATGTATGCATATTGAGATGCTGTTTCAGGATTCAATGTCCGTTGCCAAGAAAAAATAAAATCATGCGCTGTTACTGATTCCCCATTTGACCATTTTGCATCTTTACGCAAGTGAAATGTATATCTTCTCCCATCTTCACTTTTCTCACATGACTTCGCCACACCAGGTACGGGGTTATCTTGATTATCCATCACATACAATCCTTCAAATATATTTTGCATCACATGTGAGGATGTACCATCCATCGCTTTCGCTGTATCAAGAGAAGGGATTTCTTCTGATATTGTTACATTTAACACTTGTTTTTGAGCCTCTTTATTAACTTTATTCGCTGTACTACAAGCCGATAAAATCAAGGATGTGACAAGTGTAATTACTAGTAAACGGCTGTTTTTCTGCTTCATGAATTTTTCTCCTTAAATTCAAATAATATTATAAAACGCTATACATTATAGCAGAAAGACCAGTATAAAGTCGTGATATTCTATTGAATATTTATTCGTTTTACATAAAATTCACAAAAAAACACTCTCCTCTTGTATTTCATTCAAAAGGAGAGCGTTCTTTATCAATCTCTCTATTTCAATTACATCTTCAGTCCTCGTTTATAGCGACTTGCTTCAAAAATAATTCGTTCTTCATCTAAAGTTTTACATTCACCATTCCATACAATATGCTTTCCGTTAATAACAACATCTGATATATCTTTTCCACTCGCTGCATACACAAGATGCGATAATACTTCTTCTGCTGGTTGTAAGTGAGGCTTGTTGGATGGATCAATTGTAATAAAGTCCGCACACTTTCCTACTTCAATGGAACCTGTTTGTTTCATACCGATTACTTCTGCAGCTCCTTTTGTTGCAAGTGAAAGAGCTGTTTCAACTGGTAATGCCGTTGCATCTTTATGAATTCCCTTTTGTAATAAGGTTGCAACGCGAAGTTCTTCAAACATATCTAAATTATTATTAGACGCGACGCTATCTGTTGCAATACCAACTTTAATCCCAGCTTCTAACATCGATTTCACATCTGCTATACCAGACCCTAATTTTAAATTACTGTTTGGATTATGAGCAACGCGAACATCTTGTTCAGCTAAGAAAGCGCGCTCATTTTCATTTAACACAACACCGTGAGCAATAACTGTTGGTCTCTTAAATAAACCACAACTTGCTGCATACTCTACTGGACGTTTTCCATATTGCGCTTCAATATCACGTACTTCACGCTCTGTTTCTGAAAGATGAATATGAACCATTGTCTGATTTTCTACCGCGATTCTCGCACACTCTTCTAACATTTCTGTAGAACATGTATATGGGCTATGAGGAGCAACCATCGTTGTTAGCATACTATCTTCACTGTAATATCGTTTTACATATTTCTCTGCATCTTGAATGGCCTTCTTTTCATCCTCTTTCGTTCCAAAGCTGAATAAAGTTCTTGAAACTGCCGCACGCATTCCGCTCTTACGAACTGTTTCCATAATCGCATCCTGGTCCACACCAATTGGATTAAACATATCAGAAAAAGTTGTTGTTCCGCTTTTCACCATTTCTAACAAACCAAGTTCTGTACTTGCAACTGCAAGCTCTGGAGTAAATTGACTTTCAAGTGGCCAAATTCTTGTTTCAAGCCAAGGCTGCAGTAACATATCATCACCAATGCCACGTAAAAGAGTCATCACAACATGTGTATGCGTATTTACAAGACCTGGCAATAACCACTTTCCTTTTAAATCGATTACTTCATCCACTTGATATTGGTTAGAAAATTCTCTGTTTTGTACTTCTATAATTTTACCATCTTCTACGATGATATATCCATTTTCAAACACTTCATTCTGTTCATTTAACGTTGCAATCGCAGCGCTTACATAAGCTGTTTTCAAAAGTATTTCCCCTCTCGACTCTATGAAGTATATTCCCTTTTATAAGTTACCACCATTATAGTAATTTATTAAGAGGTTACAAGTCAAAAGATAATTCATTTTATTTTTACAAATAACATTGGAGGGATGCTACTCTTTGTTTTAACACTTTATATTGTTTTTCATTCGTATCTGCAAAAGCTTCTTCTCTATTAGAACATCCATGTATGTTATCTTTTCCGAAAATTGTGAGGCTGTAAAATCATATCGTTTATCGTCAATCATATTATAAAAATGCCATGCCTCTCCAATGCGCGTCTTTCTTATTTCTCCTCCAAGCAAATCATGTACAACAAGCGATGTTACACCACATTGTCCTTTTACTGGATTTTCTCTTGTCCACTTTGAGCTTGTTTCTATTGACCAAGCATTCATTAAACTCTCTTGTATCTCTGCAATTTTCACATTTCTCATTTCAGCATCCCCTATGTAATATCGATTCTATACATCATATCTCAAAAGTGGCAAAAGTCGATCTTTAAAAACGGTTGAAGGCGCCTCACCTATTAATTTCGCCCCCATTTTCATATAATATCCTTTTGCGTTCGGATCACTATCAATCGTAAAACACTTCATTCCTAATTCAACTGCTTTTGCCACAACACATTGCCATAAAAACTTCCCATAACCTTTTCCTTTATAATTTGGATGTAGGTATAAAAAATCAAGGGCATCCACTTCTTTGCGAAAAAACGAGAAAATACCAATGTTCACTCCCGCATTTTCTAAAACATATACATAGTTATTGACAATATACTCTTCTGTAATTGTTAAATCTTCTTTGCATGCTTGTATGAATTCTTCACTGTAATCCCAAGTTGCCTTTGAACTTAATGCGAGTTCACTTAGTTCATTTGCTTCGCTTAATAATGCTTCTCTTACTATCATCTCTTCCTCTCCCTTTATTGTTCTAAAAAATCTACTTCGACACCACACTCATAATTTTCCTTCACTTTCTTAAACGAAAAGCCTCACTTCTAAAAAAGTGAGGCTTACTATTATGAGCTATGATGATTTAACCAAGAAATCAAATCCTGGAATACTTCATCCCTATTCACTTCATGAAACATCTCATGTCTACCATTTTCGTATAGACGAAGTGTTACATCTTTTACACCACATTTTTTATACATATCGTATACTTCTTTTACACCTTTCCCCATGTCTCCAACTGGATCTCGATCTCCGGAAAAAATATGTATTGGAAGGTTTTTCGGCGTTTTTTTATATTCTTCTGGTCTATTCACTTCAATCACACCGCTAAATAATTCACGATAAAAACTCGTTGAGCAAATAAAACCGCATAATGGATCTTCTATGTATCTATCAACTTGATTTGTATCTGAAGAAAGCCAATCAAACTTTGTCCGATTCGGTTTAAAGTTTGAATTGAAGTTTCCAAATGACAAAAAGTTCAACATTGGACTTTTCGTTTTTGCACCGCGAAGCTTCATTTCAATTGTTGCCACTTTATGGCCTACTACACCTAAAAATCCAGGATTTCCACCCGTCCCAGAAATAAGGAATCCATCATATAGTTCACCACGAAGTTGCACAGCACGTCTTGATAAGAAAGACCCCATACTATGCCCTAATAAAAAGAGCGGGCAAGTATGTTCATTACGAATCATTTCCGATACAAATACTATGTCAGTAACAGCTTGGTTCCAGCCAACATTGGGTTCGAAATGACCGTAATCCTCTTCTTGTTTTGCTGTTTTCCCATGCCCCCGATGATCATGAGCATACACACCATACCCAGCTTTCAATAAGGCATCAATGCATTCTGTATATACCCCAGCATGTTCCGTCATACCATGTGCAATCTGTACAATTCCACGAGGTTCACTTTCCGGCAGCCACTTGCGCAAGTAAATTTCTGATCCATCTAATACCGTAACAAAGTTTTCCTGTATGTTCATTTTAATGGCCCCCAATCTATATAATCTATTCGGAACAATAACAATCTATATCCCCAAAAAATGAATCACCATTCATTCTTCTTACTATGTATTATATGCAATTGTTCCCGTTATGACAAACACTGTATTTTTTAAACGAATCCTCAAATTATTATCTTGACGAACAATGAATATAATTATATAGTTACTTACATAAAGTAATTATTATATTTTTAGGAGGTAGCAATTATGATTCCATCATTATTTTTAGCACACGGCTCACCCATGCTTGCTATTCAAGATACAGAATATACACGTTTTTTAAAAAGACTTGGAGAAACATATAAACCAAAAGCAATTGTTATTTTCACAGCACACTGGGAAAGTGAAGTATTAACTATTTCATCTTCAAATGAAGAATATGAAACAATTTATGATTTTGGCGGATTCCCTCCTGAATTATATGAAATACAATACAAAGCAAAAGGTTCTTCAGCCGTTGCAAAGGTGTTAGAAACAAAATTTAAAGATAAAGGGATTCCAGTTCAAAAAAATACAACTCGAGGATTAGATCATGGTTCATGGACTCTATTACATCGTATGTATCCAAAAGCTGATATACCTGTCGTTCAAATTTCAGTAAATCCATTCCTTCCCGTAAAAGAGCAATATGAAATTGGACAAGCAATTCAAGGACTTGGTCAAGAGGATATTTTAGTAATCGGTAGCGGTGTTACTGTCCATAATTTACGAGCGCTCAAATGGAATCAAACAACGCCTGAACGATGGGCTGTCGAATTCGATGACTGGATTATAAATCATATGCAACATAACGATAAAAATTCACTGTTCAACTGGGAAACTGCTGCTCCTCATTCACATTTAGCCGTTCCAAGAGCGGAACACTTTGTTCCCCTTTTCATCTCTATGGGAAGCGGTAATGCTGAAGGAAAAGTCATTCACCGCAGCTATGAACTTGGCACATTAAGTTATCTTTGCTTTCAGTTTTAATTGATATCAAATAAAGGGATGAAGACTTAATACTTCATCCCTTTATATTTTCACCTTATTAACTAACTTCCAAATGCTCTTTTTCTGACACTTCTATACTTTTACTATTGAAATATACCCAAATGCAAGCTAAGAATAAAAGCGATGATGTAGAGAAGAATACATAGTGAAATCCGGCGTGTGCTGCAATCTGTCCCCCGAGTACTGGCCCAATCATATTTCCTAAAAACTGAAAGGATTGATTATATCCAAAAATACGTCCAGTCACATGTTGTGGTGTATGTTGTTTTAGTAGAGTCTGTACAGAAGGTAACAACCCAGCTTGTGCGATTCCTAGTAGAAAGCGGAGTATTAATAATTGCCAAGCAGCTGTCACAAATGCTTGTGGGATAAAAAGCATTCCTGCAACGAACAATGCTGCAACTAACGTTTTTTGCGGGCCAATATGATCCGATAATCTTCCAAGTTTAGGAGCTGCTAAAATGACGGCTAAACCTGTCGCAGATATCACCGCTCCCGCAATCATTTCAATATGATCCGTATGAGCACCCGCCAAATGTTTTACATACAACGTAACAATAGGTTGTATGGACATATTTGCAAGTTGAATCATAAAAGTTGCTACAAATAAACTCATAATAAAATGTTTGGCTGGAACCATCGTCCACACTTTTTTCGGCTGCTCTTTTTTCGCTTGAACAGAATGATTCGATTCATGTAAGAAGAAAAAGACAATTAAAAATGAAAGAAACAAAAAAGCACCCGTTACTAAAAACACATGACGCATTCCGATTAGTTCAGACAAGTACCCACCAAGCATCGGCCCAAGCAATGAACCACTTACACCACCAGTTGATATCGTAGAGATTGCCCAACCAGAATGCTCTTTCGGCGTTTCTGCTGCAATGAATGTCATTGCAGTCGAAAGGAATCCCGACACCGCTCCCATCAAAAAACGAAGTGCAACTAATTGATACACATTTGTAACAAAGCCCATGAGTGTCATAATAATTGCCATCCCAAGACTCGCACGAATGAGCATCAATTTCCGGCCATGTATATCACCAAGTTTCCCCCATATTGGCGATACAATCGCGCCCATTAAAAAAGTTACACCGAATGCAATTCCCGACCACTGTGCAATCTCGGATGTACCTATCACGCCTAGATCCTCAATATAAAAGGATAAAAATGGTATCACTAAACTCATACCCGCTGCCGTAGTAAAACAACCGAGCCAACAAATCATTAAATTTCTTTTCCAGCTCGCCATTTTCACACCTTCTTTCTTAGATACCCATTCTACACCCTTCCTCTGAAAAAGTTTAGTAATACGATTTATAAATCAAACGCTCTTCAATTTAAGAGAATTTAAAAAAATAAAAAATACTAATAAAGGTATACCTTTATTAGTATTTTTTATTTTTAACTAGAATGTATTACATCTTCTAGTATAAACAATTCAAGTGTATTCAAAATTTGTACCAATTTATGAATGGCTTGTTTCATAAATTCACCATAAGTTATTCCATTTGACATATAACCTAAAAACTCTTCTGTACGATACACCCCATTTAATAAAGCCTCTTGCATTTGAATGTCTTTCGGAACCCTTGCTTCCTCTTGTTCGCAGCATAAACCAATTGCAAGCAAATAGGCAATTGGAGGTAAAACGTGATCTCCAAATTCAAAAATAAATGAAGTTTTCAAAAGTGGATTTAAATAGGAGTATGTTTCATTTTCAAATTGTATACCTTCAAAAAACGGATGCTGATCATACTCTTCTCGAATTCTCAAAAATTCAGTTGTGGAAATCTCTCCGTGCTTCTGCACATATTGTATCAAATTCGTTTCAAATAAATGGACCCCATATGTTGATAAAACAACTTGGTGTATTCTTTTTACATACTGCCTTGCAATTTCTTGCTTTAATTCTAAACTTATATCCTTATTTCTTAAAATGGCTTGAATACAAGTAATTTCAAAGTAATATGCCATAATTTCATTTAGTAATTGAGTGCTATCGTCAAAGAATGTATGTCCATAGCTTTGGTTAAAATACGTATGTCCTAACTCATGACATAGTATAAATAAACTATCTACATCTTCATGATAATTAAACAAAATTCTACTTTCTTTTATATTGGGAAAGTAGTATGTTTTATTCACTTCAATTTCATTGTACACTTGTATAAAATCATATTGAAACATTCTTTCAATATGATTAATCCAGCGCTCTTGTCCGATTTGTTCTAAACTGCTGAGTATTATTTCTTTTGCTTCATCAATAGAAATGACACTTCTTTCTTCTTCATTATAAGCTAAAAAATCCGCATGAATTTCTCCTGTTGAATTTGGAAATATGAGTGATAAGCTCTTCGTAATAAGAGCATGGAAACTCTCCTGTAAATTCTCCTCGAATGTATGTAATGTCTCTTGCCTCAACCCAAATACCTCCAAATAATATTCAGGTGTTTCCATAGATAAATAAGCTTGCTTACTCTTTGCAAAAAACTGAAGAATTTCATTTCCTTTGCTTCGCAATAACTCATAAACTCTTCTCTGCAATTCTTTCTTTTCCTCATAATTCTTATAGTCACGCATCAACCCGAAAGCTTCAGAGATAGCATACGTCTCACCTTGATAGACAATTTTAAGCTCTCGAATGATTTGTAAGTACCGTTCATACTCTGCTGCATTTCCTTCCTGTTCTTCTATATTATGTAGAAGTCTAACAAAATCATGATACCTATCCTCAAGCTCCAAAGTAGATAATTGATCCATATGAAGTAAAATATCGAAAGCTTGATACATAGATAAAATATCAATTTCAATTACTTTCGGAAGTATAGATCCTTCAGCATAAGTTATGTTTGAAATTTCATCTATCTTACGCTTCATTTTCTCTCGTTGTAGAGGCATAATTGTTTGCAGCGATTGAATAAACGAATTGCGGGGAATGAACTCGTCATTGGCTGAGGTACGGAAATTTATAAAATCAAAGCTATAGGCGCTTTTCATTGCATGCTCATCATTGGCTATATCAGCAAATATAATTCGACTAATAATAAGCGAAACAGCTAAACCTTGAATAATGGTTCCTCTATTTTCTCGAATTACATATGCTGTATCGTAATTTTGAAAGCTTTCCTCTAGTATTGAAGTAGCATCGTTACGATTACTTATATGCAATACTTTTACGAAATCATTATGGTATCCCATTAGAAAATACTTCATTTTCTCTTCATCACAATAATTCATGATATCTTTATGTAGCTGTAACGAAGATTCATCAAAGCATCCAAAAATATAATTTACCTCACTTAATTGTAATTGTAATAAATCGTTAAGTGTCTCTATTTTCTTATCAAATACTTGAATTTTCACATACGGATCTATTTTTTCTATTCTCTCTTGAATAACATGTACTTTTTTCTTTTTAATATCTTTTGTTTGAAAAATAGTTTGTGCTCTAATGTTTTTAGGATGAACCGTATCAAAATCGATTACAATAATCTCTCCAACTCCAAGTTTTGATAACGTCATACACAACGTTGCCCCAATCGTACCAGCTCCGATAACAATAGCCTTTACTTTCTTCATTTTATAAACAATTGAATCTGCATGTTTCGTACGATCATGGGTACTGAAATAGTTAAAATTTCTTAGATTAAATAACTGTTCTTCTTTATCTCCATCACAACGCTTTTCATATAGAAGTTGATTCTCATTTATAAACTGAATAATATTTTGTAATTCTTCATCATCTATTCCGTTCCTGTTTTTCCATGCATGTATTTGTTCACGAACATCTCCTGCAGGATTTTCTAAAACTTTCAATAATGACCATAGCTTTTCAAATTCGCTTACTTCAATAATTCGCTCATCGCCATCATAATACACAACCTCATTTTTGTTAGGATATCCTCTAAAATTTAAACTTGTTTTCAACCTCATATTCTTCTCTCCATTTCATTGAAAAAGAAGGTGTTTACACACCTTCTTTTTTTAAGACTAGCATAATAATAAACAAATACATTGGTTATCTCGTTGCGTAGCTTTTTTAATTTTCACAGTTAGTTTCATTTGAAGACCCCCTTCTTTATATATTGGTAATACAAGGATATATTAACAATAATTCCCTTAAACCCTCAAGTTGTTTTGATGTATTCGGAATTTTCAGATGTTGAGAAAACGTTTTCTCATATCTATTATTTCTCCTAATCTACTATTTATTTCCCAGTCACAAACCGTTGAAGCAAGAATATTTTATATTTTATCAAGTGAAATATTTCATTTCAAAATTATAATATTTCCAAAATATTTTACTAACAATATACTTATTTACACTTAGAGGGAAAAGTACAATAAAATATAAATAAGATTTTAATCAGTCAATTTTCTCTACTGATTAAACCTTATAAAATTACGTTATTATAATCGGTATTAATTGAGCATGGCAGCATTCCTCATAAAATTCAAGTGGACCCGCCTGACCAATAATTGCATATTCATAACCAATTTGCTTCATATTAGACAAGCACCGATGTAACAGCTCTTTCCCCACACCTTTTATACGATGGTTTTTAGCTGTTCCCATTGGTCCAAACAGTCCTTTTTTTCCTCTTACAATATCATAACAAGCAAAACCGATGATTTTCTCACCCTCTACTGCGATAAAAATTGGTATTTCTTTATAATTTTGAAATCCCTTATTTACCGCTTCAATCCACCTTTCACCAAATTCACACATAACAAATTGAAGCAGCTCTTTCAAATCAGATTGAACAGCTTGCCTAACATTACAAATACAATTGTTCATACTTGTAGATGTTTCATAGCTGCTCAAATTTACAATCATATCTCTTGGTACTGATACGATTTGTAAAATACTTTGTTTCACATCTTCACTTATTACCTTTTGAATCTCCCTATCTCGCTGAAGAATCACACTTAAAATATGGCCTTCATTTACAAATACTTGATTAAATCGTGCCATCTTTTGTTTAGCTAACTGTAATACTTCCAGTGTTTTATAAGACACTTTATACCCTTGTACTTCTACATATCTTTTATCTTGGATTTTCATCTGTTGCAATTGTATAAATTTCGCCATAAAATCTATTCCCATATAACGGAATAAGCACATATACAATTCACTACAAACTCCTGTCCCTTCTTTACACGTCCCTATCAATAAATCTAGTGGTTGAATAATATGCTCATGGCATTCAGCTTCTTTGCTTGCAATTTGAAAAATCCTATTTACTCGTTTTGTAAATTTAAATTCTTCCATATGTATTCTTCCTTTATAGTAATTTTTTAAATGTAAACCTAGCTCCCGTATCATCAGAATCAATATCCCATTCAATCCCCATCTCTTTCGCCATAACAGCAATAATGGATAATCCAATCCCTGCACCTTTATTTGGCGAATGAACATGTTGAAAACCTGGCCCATGATCAACAACTGTAATTGTTTTCTCCTCATGATTTATATATATTCCTATAAACTTTCCATCATCTGCATGCCTAACTACATTTTGAATTACATTATCTATAATTCTTTGAAACCAATTTTCATCGATACTCCAAAATAATTGCTTTTCTGGGATTACAATATCAACCTCAAAACCTTTCTCATCTAATATGTCATACCATGATGCAACAAGCTTTCTCATTAAACGTGTCATATCCGTTCGTTCTGGGTGATATGGATATTTTTTTGCCGATATTAAAGAATAAGATAATAAATTCTCAATTAATTCTGCCACATAATTAATTTTTTCATCTATTAGCAGCATTGTTTGATACCCTTTTACCGAAACAACTTCCTCTTTCAATGAATCTATTTGTGCACGCATTGTCGTTAATGGTGTCCGTAAATCATGAGAAAGATCTGCAATTAATTTTCTACGAAATTGCTCCTCTTCCTCCTCATTCAATCGACTTTGCTGTAAAGCCTCTACCATACGATTAAAAGACTCCTCTAGTAAACCGATCTCGTCCTGCTTTGATATAGAAACTTTTGACGGAAGTGTCTGGTCTTGCGGAAGTTCCATTGCTTTTTGTAGATTTAATAATCTTTTTCTAATTTTAAGAAAAAAGATTATAGAGATAATGATAAACATCGTAAAACATCCAATAATAACTACTTCAAAAATAATTTCATATTTTTCACGTATTTGAACAATTGGTGCCTTCACATATTTCCTCGGAATTTGAAATACCATAAATGCCCCTTGCGTCTCTTTTCCAATGTAAGATACAACTGTAAATGGATCGCCTTCAAAACTCCTTTTCATAAATGCAACTGCATCACTTGCACTCCACTCCTGTGGAATATTTTGTTTTTCAGAAATTTGAAGGTTCGTTTTCCCTTTATTATCTACCCAAAACATTGATCCTTCTGGATATTTTTCTTGAAATTCTTGAAAAGTTCGCTCAATTCCTTTGGGATTATTTCCATCTAAACCTGTCGCTTGGGTTCTCCATTCCTCTTCTATTTGCACACTTGAATACGCAACTTTAAAATCCTCTATCCACTCAATAGATTTAATGAAGAGAAACGAACTAAGCGGAACAATGAGAGGTAACAATATAATTGCTATAAATATGATAAATAAATACTTTCGCAATAATGATGTACTTTTCATCATACTTTACACCGATAACCTATTCCACGTATGGTTTCTATTATTTGAGGACTACTTGGATTTCTCTCTATTTTTTCGCGTAAATGCCGGATATGAACCATCAATGATTTATCCCCTTCTATGTAGGATTCATTCCACACCGCCTCAAAAATTTGTTCTTTCGTTAATGTACGATTCATGTTTTTCATTAAATAAAAAAAGATTTGATGCTGCTTTCCTGATAAAACAATTTCTTCATCCGTGTCTGTATCAACAATACGGTATTCTTTCATAGATACTTTTAGATGCTTCACATGCTGCACTTCTGCTCCATCTTTGTTGTACCGTCTTAATAAAACTTCAATACGTGCCATCAACTCTTTTGGGTGGAATGGCTTTGTTATATAATCATCAGCAAATGTTAATCCATATATTTTATCTTCTAATGTTGTTCTTGCCGTTAGCATAATAATAGGAGTATCTGGATATTCCCTTTTAAAACGTTGACCAAGTGTAAAACCATCCAGCCCTGGTAACATTACGTCTAAAACAATGACATCTGCGATTTCACATACTTCATTCGTACCCTCCTCTGAAGTAAACCATGTCACTTCATACCCTTGTTTCTGCAATTCTCGTTTGACCCATTCTCCAATCTCGTGATCATCCTCAACATATAAAATGTGTGTCATTCTTTCACCTTCATATATAAATTTAGCCTTTCTCTTCCATCATAAGGAATGAAACACGATTTGAAAACTAGTACACTCCAAAATTAGGGAATACTGTATAAATTTAAACAAATCTTAAACTCCTCTAACATTATCATTAACCTTTATTTCCTATACTTGATTTGAGGTGATAGGAACATGAATTATATTTTAAAAACGACAGGGTTAACAAAAAAATATCGAAATGATTATGTAGTACATAACGTAGATTTAAAAATTCCAAAAGGAGAGATTTATGGATTTCTCGGGCCTAACGGAGCTGGTAAAACAACTAGCATTCGCATGTTATTAGGACTTATTAAACCAACGCAAGGAAATGTCGTGATATTTCAACAAGATTTGGCGAAAGAACGCTTATCTATATTATCTAAAGTTGGAGCTCTCGTTGAAAATCCATCTTATTATGCTCACCTAAATGCCATTGAGAATTTAGATGTTTATCGTATTTTAAGGAATGTGCCGAAAGAAAAGATTGAAGAAGTATTACAAATTGTCGGTTTACAACATGCTGCCACACAAAAGGTAAAAGAGTATTCATTCGGGATGAAACAACGGTTAGGAATTGCCATTGCCTTACTTGGCGATCCGCAGCTATTAATTTTAGACGAGCCGACAAATGGACTTGATCCAGAAGGGATTCACGAAATTCGTATACTAATTAAGCAACTGGCGAAAGAAAGAGGGATTACCATCCTTATCTCTAGTCACTTATTAAGTGAAATTGATCAAATGGCAACTTATGTTGGAATTATCGCAAAAGGAAAGCTTATTTTTCAAGATAAAATAGAAATATTGCGTCAGCATGCTCAGCATTCTATTACACTTATGACAGACAAACCAGATGTAGCTTGGAAGCTCATTCTCGCTAAAGGAATTCCTTCTATACAAGAAGAGAGGAATATTATTCTATCAAATGTATCAAATAAAACTGTTGGAGAGATTGTCAAAACACTTGTGACACATAACATTGCTGTATTTAGAATTGAAGAAAATAAAAAGTCACTCGAAGAGATATTCTTACAGCTCATAAAGGAGGAAGAGACACATGTACAAACGCCTCTTTCAATCTGAGCTTTTAAAAATAAAAAGGAAGTGGATTTGGTTTTTAATCTTCTTAGGACCAATAGGTGTTATTTCCCTTCAAGCATGTAACTTTTTTCTCCGCTATGATTGGTTAACAGAGAAATATGCGAAAGACTTATGGAGCGGACTCATTTCTGAAGCTCAGCCGCTTGCTTTAGTAACCCTGATATTAGGTACTACTATTATTACTTCTTTAATCGCTCACATGGAGCATCATTCTAGTTCATGGAAACATCTCTTATCCTTACCTATTCATAAACGACATATTTTTCTAGTAAAATTCATATTGGTATTTTTCTTGCTTACTGTATCTTGTTCTTTATTATTAGTTGGCATAGTTGGATTAGGTTTAACATTACAATTCGATGATTCCATTCCATGGCTTTCTATATTTAAATTGAGTTTCTATCCTTACTGGGCGGCACTACCAATTGTAGCTCTACAACTATGGATTGCTATCACATTTCAAAACCAAAGTATCGCATTTACAATCGGACTTTTAGGAACTATTTTCACAATGTTTTCAGTAGCTCTTCCCAATTGGTTCATATGGAGATGGCCAAGCCTACGTATTGACTGGGGATCTCCACTTCTATGTGTAGCAATAGGCCTAATTGTTGGTATATGTATGTTATGTATTGAAACAGCAGATTTTACTAGAAGGGATGTGCATAAATAATGCTTTGGCTTAAAACTATGCAAGCCGAATTTTATAAAATGAGAAAAACTAAAATATGGACATTACTATTTTTAAGCCCTATTTTGGCAGGAGGCATAGCTTATGCGAATGCCTTAAACTATCCTGATTACCAATATTGGGAGCTAATTTATAATATTATGATACTGGTGCATGGTACATTGCTTCTCCCATTATTAACAGGTATTTTCACTGCATATATTTGCCGATATGAACATGCAAACGGTGGATGGAAACAACTTTTAGTACAACCGACAGCACGGTATCACACCTATATCATAAAATTTTTCTTTGTTCTCTTATTTGTGGGTACAATGCAACTTCTCTTCATCATAAGCTATGTTAGTGTTGGACAACTTTTGCACTTGTCTGGTTCTTTCCCACTCATTCCCACACTTAAAAGTACTACAGGAGGCTTTATCGCTACTCTACCCATAATTGCTTTACAATTATGGATATCAACCATCTGGTCTAGTTTTGCTGCACCGATTGCTTTAAATGCTATAGCTTCCATACCAGCTCTAATGATTGCAAATTCCGAAAGATTCGGTCCTTTTTATCCATGGGCTCAACCATTTTTAGCTATGCTTCCTAAAGAGGACTCACAGCTATTTTATATTTCTTTTGAAACACTCGTATTTGTCGTAATTAGTAGCTTTGTTATTTTGTTTATAGGCGGCTTCGTTCATTTTATGAAAAAAGCATATTAACCTTTTACATACCAATAGCCCAAAACTATTTAAAACAGTTTCGGGCTATTCAACGTAACTACACATACAAATGATATCCATACATAATAGAAACAATTATTCCGACTACCAATATCCCCGGCAATAAATTAGCCACTTTAATTTTAATAAACCCAAGTAAATTGAGTCCAATTGCAAAAATCATAATCCCACCAGTCGCGGTCATTTCTACGATAAACTGATTCATTAGCTTCTCTGGTACAAAACTATTAATTTGTGTCGCGAAAATCGCAATACCTCCCTCATATAAAATGACTGGTATTGCTGAAAATAGTACACCTATTCCAAGCGTTGTCGTTAATATAATTGAAATAAATCCATCAATAATTGCTTTTGTAAATAGTACATCATGATTCCCTCGGATACCGCTATCTAAAGCTCCAAGTATCCCCATCGCTCCGATAGCAAAGATAAGTGTGGCGGTCACAAATCCGAGAGATATACTCCCTTCCCCTTTTGAGCCAACCTTTCTTTCTAACCAATCTCCTAAACTCTTTAACTTCTCTTCTAACTCCAGCCATTCTCCAACCACTGCACCAATAACAAGACTTATAATGACAACAAGAAAGTTTTCACTTTTCAATCCCATTTGAAGACCCAGTACAGTAACAGCTAAACCAATTGTATGCATCACTGTCCCTTTCATACTTTCTGGAATATTGCTTAATAGTTTACCTAATATAGTACCAATTATGATACAAATTCCGTTTACGACTGCTCCTAATATAACCATTATGCTTTCTCCATCCTCTTCAACCATTATTTTCACATCTAACATACAACAAAATACAAGAAATTTTAACAGAATTTTCGAAACTTTTTAAGTGAAATTTACTTATGTATTGTATTCTTTCATCGTTTCATGTTACCGTAATATTGCATACACTATGAGATGAGCTCTCAATACATACCTATAATCTAACAGAATCATCTTTCATCCTACATATCATGTCTAGCATACATAAACGATTAAGCACTTACTCATTTTCTTACATAATTATATGAAACTCTTATCAGTGGATTTTCTAAAAGTCAGTCATTATATAAAATGAAAAAAGGAAAGATAACTATGACAACTTTATTTAAACGATTTATTATAATAGTAATTCTTATTACACCGATTGTTTTATTGATAAATAACTCCTTTACATCAAAAGCAAAAGATGCAACTGGAGAAGAAAAGAAAACCGAAAAAAAGAAAAAAGAAGATCCTGAAATTACACTTACATTTTCTGGAGACACAATGTTCGATTGGCAATTGCGCCCGGTTATTCAAAAAAACGGTGCTGATTATCCGTTCCAACATGTAAAAGATGAAATAACAAAAGCTGATATTTCCTTTGTAAACTTGGAATCTGCATTTACAACACGCGAGAAAAAGGCCCCTGGTCAGCTATTCTGGATTAAAAGCGATCCTTCCACCTTACAAGCTATTAAAAACACAGGCTATGACATTGTGAATATTGGTAATAACCATACGCTTGATTATGGACAGGATGGTTTAATGGATACAATCTCTCACGTAGAAAAACTAAAGCTTCCTTATATTGGAGCTGGAAAAAATGCAGATGACGCATACACAGCTAGAGAAATTACAGTAAAGGGAAAAAAATTCAAATTCCTTTCCTTTGTTCGCTTTATGCCTGACTTTACTTGGGTAGCCGGTAAAGATAAGCCTGGTGTTGCAAATGGATATGATATCAATCTCGTAACAAAAACGATCCAAGAACAAAAGAAAGACGCCGATTATCTAATTGTATACATGCATTGGGGCGTTGAAAAATCAAATCGACCTATAGATTATCAAAAACAATATGTTCCGAAAATGGTTGAGGCTGGTGCCGATGCAATTGTTGGAAGTCACCCACATTGGTTACAAGGATTTGAGTACTACAACAAAGTCCCAGTCGCTTATTCGTTAGGCAACTTCTTGTTCCCTAACTATGTAAAAGGGAAAAGTGCTGAAACTGGTGTATTAACCCTTACCTTTAAAGGAAAAGACGTACAAATGTCATTTAATCCTTATATCATTCGTAATGATCAAGTTTCACCAGTCACTCCTGAAGAAAAGAAAAAAGCATTACAATATTTACAAGCTGTTTCAACAGATGTAGAAATTGATGAAAATGGAACGATTAAAAACAAACGTAGTTAGAAAATAGGAAGCTTTTGCATAAAAAGCTTCCTTTCTCTTTGTATATTAAATTAACAGATCAAATAAAATAGGGTTTTTATTTAACTCCATAAACTGAATATTGTTTTCATGAAAACGGGTAATTAACGGCTCATAATCCTCCTTATGTTTTAACTCCACTCCAACAAGTGCAGGTCCATTTTCTTTATTGTGCTTTTTAATATACTCGAAACGAGTAATGTCATCCTCTGGTCCTAAACCTTTGTCTAGAAATTCTCGTAATGCTCCAGAGCGTTGTGGAAATTCAATAATAAAGTAATGTTTTAATCCCTCATAAATGAGAGAGCGCTCCTTCATTTCTTGCATTCTATCAATATCATTGTTTCCACCACTTAATATACAAACAACGGTTTTTCCTTTCAATTCATCCTTATAAAAATCGAGTGCGGCAATGGAAAGAGCACCAGCTGGTTCAGCAACGATTGCATTTTTCTTGTACAATTCTAAAATCGTTGTACAAATCTTTCCTTCAGGAACTAATACAATATCATCCAGTACTTCTTTACAAATCTCAAAAGTCAAATTCCCTACTTTTTTAACTGCCGCACCGTCAACAAAACTATCAATCTTCTCTAGGGCCACATTTTCATTTTGCAAAAAAGCTTCTTTCATCGATGCTGCTCCTTTTGGCTCCACACCAATTACTTTTGTATCGGGGCTCACACCTTTTACATATGTACCAATACCTGATGCTAAACCACCGCCACCAATTGCTGTGAAGACGTAATCAACAGGTTTCTCCATGTCATGTAGTATTTCAACAGCGACTGTCCCTTGCCCAGCAATTACATCCAGATCATCAAATGGATGTACAAACGTCATATGATTCTCTTCACAATAACACTGCGCTTCTTGGAAAGAGCTATCAAAAGTATCCCCAACCAAAATAATTTCTGCATAAGCACCACCGAAAAATTGTACTTGAGATACTTTCTGCTTAGGTGTTGTTGTCGGCATAAAAATTTTAGACTGAATCTTCAATAAATTACATGTATATGCAACCCCTTGTGCATGGTTACCAGCACTCGCACATACAACACCATTTTGTAATTGCTTCTTCGATAAACTTTGAATAAGGTTGTAAGCACCTCGAATTTTAAACGAACGAATAACTTGCAAGTCTTCTCGTTTCACATATACGTCACATTCATATTTCTCAGATAAAACTGAATCTCGCTGCAGCGCTGTTTTATTGACAATATCCTTCATATGATTGTGAGCTACGAGGATATCTTCAATTTTCACTCTCTCCCTTACATTTTGCACCATCTCGTACCACCCTTTATCATATGGATTTAATTAAAATTTTGCATTTTCAATACCGCACCTGTATTTGCTGATGTTACCATTTGTGCATAGCGCCCAAGCCAGCCTGTTTTTACTTTTAACTCTGGCTTTTTCCATTCTTTCCTACGCTTTTCTAGCTCTTCATCACTAACTTTCACCTCAAGCAAGCGTTCTTCTACATCAATACATACAATATCACCTTGCTCAAGAAGTGCAATTTCTCCTCCAGCAGCAGCTTCTGGTGAAATATGACCTACAGAAATACCACGTGATGCGCCGGAAAAGCGACCATCTGTTAATAGTGCAACATCTGCACCTAATCCCATACCTGCAATTGCTGAAGTTGGCGCTAACATTTCCGGCATACCAGGTCCACCTCTTGGTCCTTCATAACGAATAACAACAACATCTCCTTTTTTCACTTTTCCAAGCATAATCCCAGCAAGAGCCTCGTCTTGAGATCCGAAAATAACACATGGTCCTTCAAATCGTTTTACCTCTGTTGCACCACTTTTAATGACAGCCCCATCTTTTGCGAGGTTTCCTTTTAATATACGCAGGCCACCTTCTTTACTATGAGGATTTTCGAGAGAGTGAATCACTTCTTTATCCTGAATTTCTGCATGAGCGATGTTTTCTCGTAATGTTTGACCTGTAGCCGTAATACGATCGAGATGAAGTACACCCTCTTTTCTACTTAATTCTTTTAAAATAGCACTAATGCCACCCGCGCGATCAATATCTTCCATATGCCAATTCGAAGCTGGACTCACTTTACATAAATGTGGAACGCGTCTTGAAACTGCATCAATTCGGCTCATATCATAATCGAGTCCCGCTTCTTGTGCAATTGCTAACGTATGTAATACTGTATTTGTTGATCCCCCCATCGCCATATCTAATGCAAACGCATCATCAATTGCTTCCTCTGTTACGATATCGCGTGGTTTAATATCACGTTCAATTAATACTTTTAATTTTTCAGCTGCTTGTTTGATTAGTTCCTCACGCCTTGGGTCTATCGCTAAAATACTCCCATTACCAGGAAGTGCCAGCCCTAACACTTCACATAAACAGTTCATTGAGTTTGCAGTAAACATACCTGAACAGGAACCACAAGATGGACAGCCATGATCTTCGATATCTTTTAACTCTTCTTCTGAAATTCTTCCAGATTGATAGGCTCCCACTCCTTCAAAAACAGAGCTTAAGTCTACTACCTCTCCTTTTGATGTTTTTCCAGCAGCCATCGGCCCACCTGAAACAAACACAGTTGGAATATTAACGCGCAGTGCTGCCATCATCATACCTGGTGTAATTTTGTCACAGTTTGGAATACAAATCATCCCATCAAACCAATGTGCATTTACTACTGTTTCAACAGAATCAGCAATAATCTCACGGCTTGGAAGCGAATAACGCATACCAATATGCCCCATCGCAATCCCATCATCTACTCCGATTGTATTGAACTCAAACGGAACCATCCCTGCCGCACGTACCGCTTCTTTCACCAGACGACCAAATTCATTTAAATGTTTATGTCCCGGAATAATTTCAATAAAAGAATTACAAATCGCTACAAATGGCTTATCGAAATCTTCATCTTTTAAACCTGTGGCTTTTAATAAGCTTCGATGCGGCGCCTTATCGAAACCCTTTTTAATCATATCGCTTCTCATTTTCCCAGCCCTCTCCCGTTCATTTTCTGCTATTCTTACTCTATTTTCTTACTAACTTTTTTCCTTCTGGCTCTTGAATCCAACTCATCATTTCGCGAAGATTAGCTCCTACTTTTTCAAGTTGATGATTTTGCTCTGCCTTTTTCATCGCATTATACGTTGGGCGTCCTGCTTGATTTTCTAGAATCCATTTCTTTGCAAATTCACCTTGTTGAATTTCCGTAAGAACTCGTTTCATTTCTTTCTTTGTTTCATCTGTAACAATTCTTGATCCTGTTACATAGTCACCAAATTCCGCTGTATCTGAAATAGAATGACGCATTTTTGTCAATCCACCTTCGTACATTAAATCGACAATGAGCTTCAGTTCATGCAAACATTCAAAGTATGCGATTTCCGGGCGATATCCACCTTCTGTTAACGTCTCAAATCCAGCTTTCACAAGTGCTGTTACCCCGCCACATAATACCGCTTGTTCTCCAAATAAATCTGTCTCGGTTTCTTCTTGAAATGACGTTTCAATTACACCAGCACGTGTACAACCAACTCCTTTTGCATATGCAAGAGCAATATCAAATGCTTTTCCAGTCGCATCTTGGTGAACTGCCACTAAAGCTGGGACCCCATTTCCTTCTTGAAATACACGGCGAACAAGATGCCCTGGACTTTTTGGTGCAACCATTGCTACATCTACGTAACTTGGTGGCTGAATTTGTCCAAAATGAATATTAAATCCATGTGAGAAAAGTAACATTTGCCCTTCACGAAGATTCTTTTCTACTTCATTTCGATATACATGTGCTTGCTGTTCATCTGGCAATAATACTTGTACAACGTCTGCGGTTCGTACTGCTTCTGAAACGGGCATTACTTCAAATCCATCCGCTTTCGCTACCTCAAAAGATTTCCCTGGTCGCACACCTACTACAACACGAACTCCGGAATCACGTAAATTTTGTGCTTGCGCATGACCTTGTGATCCATAACCAACTACTGCCACTGTTTTTCCTGCTAATACCTCTAAATTTGCATCTTGTTCATAATATGTTTTCATCTTTTCATACACTCCTTATAATTTATTTACTTGCAAGACATCAATTAACTTTTTTAACTGATTTACGAGCAGTTTCGCTTCATTCTCAGTACAAACTGCTGTAAGTTTCATTTCCGAAATCTCTCTTGTTTCTCCTTCGTTTAAGTTTAAAGAGGAAATATTGTAACCACGCCGAGCAAATATCCCACTTACTCTTAGTAAAACTCTAGGGTCGTTATTGACAACAAGTGAAAAAGTATAACTCATTCTTCCCACCTCTTCATAATCATTTCATGATTCCCTTTATTAGGAGGAACCATTGGAAATACGTTTTCGCTCTCTTCTACACAAAAATCAACAACAACCGGTCCTTGATGACAAAATGCTGCTTGCAATATACGTGATAATTGATTCCCATCCCGGACTTGGTAATTATGTTTTGTCACAGGCATTGTAATCCCCACAACATCCGCTTCTTGAAATCCATCTTTTCCAATGAGTGGTGTTGCTACTTGGCCAGTAATGACAACTAAAGGAATCGAATCCATATACGCATCTGCTAGACCAGTAACTAAGTTTGTAGCCCCTGGGCCTGAGGTAGCAAATACTACCCCGACCTCTCCAGAAGCTCTCGCATATCCTTCTGCTGCGTGAATCGCAGCTTGTTCATGACGCGTTAATATATGTTTTAGGCCACTATCATACAGCGCATCGTAAACTGGTACAATCGCTCCACCCGGATAACCAAACACTGTTGTTATTCCTAATTTCTTTAAACATTGAATCACATGTCCGGCACCTGTTACTGTTTTTCCTTCCCTGCGATATGCTTCTTCGCATACTGCATGTTGCTTTTCCATTTCACTAACTCCTTCCCCTGTTTGTTAAGCTAAGCTTTCTGCTAGTCCCGGAACGCGTACGCCTCGCTCTCTCGTTAATTTTTTAAATTCTTCCGTTAACTGTTTTGTTACTTCTCCTGGTTTTCCATTTCCGATTTCTCTTGAATCCACTTTTACAACTGGAATTAATTCTGCTGCAGTTCCTGTTAAAAATACTTCATCTGCTACATACACATCGTGACGAGTAAATGGTCTTTCTTCACAAGGAATATTTAACCTTTCACAAAGTTCAATGACACTATTTCTTGTAATCCCTTCAAGAGCACCTAAGTATGCAGGTGGCGTTACTACTTTTCCATCTTTCACAACGAACACGTTATCTCCCGATCCTTCACAAACATATCCTTGTTGATTTAACATAAGCGCTTCTAGCACACCTGCTTGTGCCGCTTCAATCTTTACTAATACGTTATTTAAATAATTCATCGACTTAATGCGTGGATCAAGCGCATCCGGCGTATTTCGGCGAGACGCAACCGACACAACACTAAGGCCGTTATCATAGAACTCTTGCGGGAACAGTTTTAATTGTTCAGCAATGATGATGACACTTGGTTTCGTACAACTTCTTGGATCTAAGCCTAAATCTCCTTTTCCTCTTGAAACAATTAATCGAATATACGCATCTGCATATTCATTTTTTTGCAATGTCTGTAAAACTGCTTGTTCCATCTCTTCGATTGTCATTGGAATCGTTAGTAAAATGGATTTCGCAGATTCATATAAACGCTTTAAATGCCCTTTTAAGCAAAATACATTTCCGCCGTAACTACGGATCCCCTCAAATACACCGTCCCCATACAAAAATCCATGATCATAAACAGATACAACAGCTTTTTCTTTCTCTACTAATTCTCCATTCATATAGATATACTGGTTTCTCATCCTACATCGCTCCTCTTTTTTATCTCTTTATGTGCAATCTATCTTTGTATCGATTGCTGAGAAGAATATACTTTATCTAAATCTTCTGTTAATTTATTATAAAAATATCCTCGCCTCAACAATCGATTTTCTACAAACGTGTAGCAATCCATTGCTGAGACGAGGGAATCGTGGTACCACTCAGCTTCCTTATACTTCTCGCGAAATACAAGCTCTGTAAGTCCTATTAGACTTTTGTTCTTTTATCGTGAACAACTCCGCTGCTCTCTACTTAATTTTTTCAAGTGCAGTACTCCGAGGTGATCTTCAACTGATACAATTGTTACCACCCTTCCAGCCAAGGGGCAGCTCTCTAAAACAATCTATATCGTTTACTCTCCTCTTCTTTGCATTCTGCTATTCTCTTTTCTAAAGTAAAAACTCTCACCTCAGCAATCAATTACTACATCATAGTAGCTTTGATTGCTGAGGCGAGAGTTTCGCGTTACCACTCAGCTTCCTTATACTTCTCACGAAATATAAGCTCTGTAAGTCCTATTAGACTCCCGTCCTTTTACCGGAGACGATACCGCCGCTCTCTACTCGGTTCCCCTTTCGCAAGCGATGCTCCAAGGTGATCTTCAATGATTCGATCGTTACCGCTCTTCCAGCCAAGGAACGGCTCTCTAAAACTATCATAATCATCTACTTTCCTCTTCTTTGCATATAAAAATATATAAATCAGAAAATTCTAAATTGTTTTTTGTTGTTACACGTATTATAGGTCTTTGATCTTTTCATTGTCAATATGTTTTTTGAAAATTTATTTTTTAATTTATAATTAGAATATTTTTATCGAAATAAAAAAGGAATGAATCTCAATCCAACACTCATATATTACTTAAGTCTATTCACATAAGAAAAGACAGCTTCATACATATGTAAATTTACTAAGGAGATGATGTGAATATGTTAAAAGGAAAAGTTGCATTGGTTACTGGAGCAAGCCGTGGAATTGGACGCGCTATTGCGAAACGCTTAGCAAACGATGGTGCATTAGTCGCCGTTCATTATGGGAATCGTAAAAGTGCTGCAGAAGAAGTCGTGCAGGAAATTCAATCGAATGGCGGTTCAGCTTTTTCTATAAATGGTAACCTCGAATCGTTACATGGCGTAGAATCTCTTTACAAATCTTTAGATTCTGAATTACAAAACCGTACTGGGGAGACTCATTTCGATATTTTAGTAAACAACGCCGGAATCGGCCCAGGAGCCTTTATTGAAGAAACAACTGAAAACTTTTTTGACCGAATGATTTCCGTGAATGCAAAAGCCCCATTTTTTATTATCCAACAAGCATTGTCACGTTTACGTGACAATAGCCGTATTATCAACATTTCATCAGCTGCAACGCGAATTTCTTTACCTGATTTCATTGCCTATAGTATGACAAAAGGCGCAATCAACACAATGACTTTTACACTTGCAAAACAACTTGGGGCGAGAGGTATAACAGTGAATGCAATACTCCCAGGCTTTATTAAAACAGATATGAATGCTGAACTCTTAAGTGATCCCATGATGAAACGATATGCAACTGAAATTTCTGCTTTCGGCCGTTTAGGAGAAGTAGAAGATATTGCAGATACCGCTGCATTTCTTGCTTCTCCTGACAGTCGCTGGGTTACTGGTCAATTGATTGATGTAAGCGGTGGTTCTTGCTTATAAAGTGAAACTTTAATCAGTGGGGTCTTCATCCACCACTGATTATCAGCCCGCACCAATCGGGCTTTTACGGGCAGTTGATCCCCCAACTACATTCTTTACTTCTCTCTGAATCTTGAGGTGGAGGTCTTACTGCCCGTTAATGCGGGATAAAAAACATATAGTTTCAAATCTTTTTTATTGCGCAATAAAATAATTTATATAATACTAGATAAAACATATGTATTTAGGAGGATTACAGCAATGACAGAAAAAACATACGAACTCGCTACATTTGCAGGTGGCTGCTTTTGGTGTATGGTAAAACCATTTGATGAACTTCCAGGTATTCAAAAAGTTATTTCAGGCTATGCTGGTGGCCACATCCAAAACCCCACATATGAACAAGTAAAATCCGGAACATCTGGACATTTAGAAGTCGTTCAAATTACTTTCGATCCTTCTATTTTTCCTTATCAAAAATTGCTAGATTTATATTGGCCACAAATTGATCCAACCGATGATGGCGGACAATTTTTTGACCGCGGTCCATCCTATCGCACAGCGATTTTTTACCATAATGAATCGCAAAAAAAGCTAGCTGAAAAATCAAAGCTAGCTCTGGCAGAAAGCGGTATGTTTAAAGATCCAATCGTAACGGAAATTCGTCCAGCAGCTCCTTTTTATGAAGCAGAAGAATATCATCAACATTTTTATAAAAAGAATCCCGAAAAATACGCACAAGAACGTAAAGAGTCTGGTCGTGAAGATTTTATTAAAGAAACTTGGGAAAAGAAATAACAAATCAATATTTTAAGGTCTATGAAAAGTAATTTCATAGACCTTTATTATATTTTGATATAATAATTTTCCACTCACTTATTATTTTTCAGCTGCAACGCAATTAAACTAGCAAAATCATGTACAAGTGTGGCAGCTAAAAGCGACGTAATTTGCGATTGGTCATATGGCGGTAATACTTCTACTAAATCAAAACCAATATAATTAAAACCGCTTAATGAACGTACCATATTTAGTGTCTCTCGACTATTAAATCCCCCTACCTCTAACGTACCTGTGCCTGGCGCACACGATGGATCTACAAAATCAATATCAAACGTTAAGAAACATGGTGTATCGCCAATCGTTTCTCTCATTTGCTGAAGAACGCTTTCAAAACCACGCTGACATAATTCAGCTGTTGTAATGACGTTATATCCTAAATCACTACTAGCATCTATATCACCAGGATGATTCAATGTTCCGCGAATTCCAATTTGGAATACTTTATCTGGCTGTAATAACCCTTCCTCATGTGCACGAATAAATGGGGAGCCGTGCCAATATTTTTCTTCATAATATGTATCCCATGTATCTGTGTGTGAGTCAAAATGAATCATCGCAACTGGACCATGAACTTTTGCTGCTGCACGTAGACTTGCTAATGTAACTGAATGATCTCCACCAAGCCCGATTGGAATAATTCCTTGCTTCATTAATCCAAAAACAGCTTCCTCTATTAAATCATAGCTGCGATGAATATTATGTGGAATTACAGAAACATCTCCAATATCAATCGCATTTGTATCATCAAACGGGTATACACGGTGAATTGGATGATACGGAAACAACGTCATTGATGCTTGTCGAATTGCTTGCGGAGCAAAACGCGCACCAACGCGAAATGAAGCTGCCGTATCAAATGGCATTCCCAATAGAGCGACCTTAGCTTGATCATGACTTGAAGGCAATCTCATAAATGAACCTGTCGTACAAAATTCTGGTTTTACATCTGGTGTGAGTGGATATTTCATTTCTCATTTCCCCTTCTTAAACATAATTTTTACATCCAAAAAACTTCCCTTACTTACATTTTCTTTTATTACAATGCAAAAATTGTGCCATAAAACATGTTGATTCATTTCGGTCCTATCCCTTTCCGTTCTATGCAAACCTGAATAAATCATGCTATAACGCATAAAAAAAGAGCGAAAAATAATCGCTCTTTTTTTACTTGCCCATGTTTATTTTCTCAATCTCTCAATAAAATCATGCAACTTATCAAGTGAAGTCATATTCTGATTACATGCTATACTATCTTTACAAATATAGTTTCCTTTTTTAACAAAGGTACCTGGTACATCCCCTTTTATTTCAACTAAAAACATACCTACTTCTTCATGGCCATGGCATAATGAACAAATACCTTTTTTATTTATACTTTGAAATGTTCCTTGCAGACCCACAAACTTATTGCCGTTCCTTGCTATAATAAACTTTCTGCTTGTTCCTTTATCAATCCAACCTAGATACGACATTTCTTTCATATTTATTTCTTCCATATCAGGAAGCTTTAATTTTTTTGCTTTAGGAAATATTTTTTTTAACGCTTGCGGTGTAACTTCCTGAAACGGCATGACATACGGATTTAACTGGAATAAAAATGCTTCTGCATTTTCTCTATTTTCAACCGTCAAAATCGTATCAATTAATTCTTTTTGTTCATCAGTAAGATTTTCAAAAACATGTAACACCTTTTCTATCGCAAGAGATTTTAGAGCAGCAATAACACCTCTATCGTTTGCCGTAGCATGTCCATGCGCTAGAATATGAGTTTGTAATTTTATAAAATTATATTGATCACTTCTAATAAATGCTTCCATAGCTATCACTCCATACACATCGTTAATCTCTTTTTATTGTATACAATACACTTATTTTATAAAATGCCGAAAACGATTGATAAACAAAGTATACATAAAAAGCACTGATTATTTCTAAACAAATAATCAGTGCTCTCCGTTTTTATTTTGAGTACACAATTTTTTTTATCGTTTCTGAAGAAAGAAAGTACTCCTCCGCTAATTGAAGAATAGAAGTTCCATTTTTAAAAGCTTTCTTAATATCTCTATTTCGTGCATCCAATTGCTTTCTTCCCCCAGAACGTGCACCCCATTTATAATGTGTATGTTCCTGTTTTGGAATATAGATTGTTTCACCTTGTACATACTTTTGAATTTCTACAATTAAGCTTTCTGGTAAAACAGCCGCTGCTTTTACGTATCTCATTTCTGCTCGCCCCTTATTTTTTCTGGTTCATTTCAATAAGGTGCAAAGCCAAATATAAAAAAATGATACGAGCTCATTTTGGCGATTGTATATTACTTGTCTACCTCACGCAAAGTATCGCCATTTCCATACTTGGCTTTGCATGAGACGCTGCAGTGTCTGGCAATTGTATTGTAATCGCCATATGAACACCTCCTAATATACCTTTTGACTCTTATTATATGACAACTTTTTCTTTCTTGCATCCTCATGATTTTTAAACAAGCAGTAATTTATTCGTTTTGATATAATACATACGGATTGAAATTAAAAATAATGTGAGGTCGCTTTATGAAAAAAAGAATCATTACATCATTAATTATACTAATCGCTCTTTTTATCTTACTATTCGGAGCCTATAAACTTATGAATTCACGAACATATCAATTATTTGGTGAATTAACAAATCGAGTAGAAACAACCGAAAAGGTTGTTGCACTAACCTTTGATGATGGCCCTACAAAAAATGTAGAGGAAATATTACCACTCTTAAATAAATATAATGCGAAAGCTACTTTTTTTGTAATTGGAAATGAATTAGAGAAAAACTTAAAGTTAGGGCGAGCCATCGTAAGATCTGGACATCAACTTGGAAATCATACGTATTCTCATAATCGAATGATTTTCAAAACACCTTCATTTATTAAAGAGGAAGTTAAAAAAACAAATACATTCATTCGCGCAACAGGATATACAGGTCAAATTGATTTCCGACCGCCGAATGGAAAAAAACTAATCGGCTTGCCTTACTATTTAAATAAGCATCATATCAAAACAATTACATGGAATCTTGAGCCTGATACGTACTACACTTCTCCTTCTGACAAAATAAACTATGTAAATAAAAATGTAACACCAGGTTCTATCATCTTATTACATTCCATGTATGATGATTCTGAAAAGTATTTACAGACTCTTGAAGGTATTTTAGATTCCTTATCTAAAAAAGGATATCAATTTGTTACAGTAAACGAATTGCAGAAAAAATAACTCTACAATGAAAAGGTCCTAGCATAACGTTATGCTAGGACCTTTTGTATTTTAAATCACTCCAAGTACATTTAAAAATACGATAATAATTGCAATTGGTGCTATATAGCGAAGTAAGAATAACCATAGTACAAATAATTTATATCCTCTATTTTTACTTACACCAAGCTCTCTCATTAATACATCTTTCTTCATCTTTAATGGAACAAAAATCGCAACTAATAATACACCAAGTGGCATAAGAACATTACTTACTGCAAAGTCTGCTAAATCAAATACTGTTTTTCCAAACAGCTTCACATCACTTAATACACCATATGATAATGCCGATGGAATCCCAACAACGAAAATTAATAATCCAACAATCAGTGCCATTTTTTCACGTTTCCCTTTACCTTTTGTTGTTAAAGAGGCAACGCTGATTTCCAGCATAGAAATCGCTGATGTAATTGTCGCAAAGAAGAATAGTAATAAGAAAACAATGAAAAATAGTTTTCCAAATGCCATTTTACTAAAAATAGCTGGCAGTACAATAAATAGTAATCCTGGTCCTTGCGATGGCTCCATGCCAAATGCGAACACGACAGGGAAAATCGCTAGCCCCGCAAGCAATGTAATCACAAGTGTTAAACCAACAATTGAAAATGCTGAGCGTGGTAAACTTTCTTCTTTCGGTAAATATGAACTATAAGTTACCATTACTGCTACACCGACAGATAAAGAGAAGAACGATTGTCCCATCGCATATAAAACAATTTCAGATGTTACATGCGAGAAGTCCGGTTGTAAGAAGAAACGAACACCTTCTCCTGCCCCATCTAATGTAAGTGCACGAACAATTAATACAAAAAATAAAACAAATAGTGCCGGCATAAAGTATTTATTTACTTTCTCAACACCATTTTGAACGCCTTTACTTACGATAAAAATAGTAATAAGGATAAATAATAGCTGTGAACCAACCGCTAAATATGGATTGGAAATGATTTCACCAAATGTTGCTTCATAAGCACCATTTCCTTCCCATAGTCTACCTGTAATCGCATTCCATAAATATAATAAAATCCAACCCCCGACAACACTGTAGAAAGAAAGTAATATGAAACATGTTACAATTCCTAATTTACCAAGCCATGGCCATAATGTTTTCGGAGCGATCTCTCTATACGCATCAACAGCCTCTTTTTGTGTACTTCTTCCAATCACAAATTCTGCTAATAATAACGGTAAACCAATTAGTAAAGTAAAACCGATGAAAATGAGAAAGAACGCACCGCCCCCTCCAATACCGGCCATGTAAGGGAACTTCCAAATAGCGCCAAGACCAATTGCTGAACCTGCTGCAGCTAAAACGAAACCTAATTTCGATGTCCATTGCTGTGAATTCATCTTTCTGTCTCCTCTCTTCTTCTATTTTTTCTTTTTATGACATTTCATCCTTATTGTTTATTGTTCTATCCTCTTCCCTTTCTAATGCAACCACTTCCTTTCAGAAATAAAAAATCGTCCCTACGAAAACGTAGGGACGATAAAATATCGCGGTACCACCCTAGTTGTGAAGAATACTAAGAAACTACCGAAATAAAAAACGCCCCTACAAAAATGTAGGGACGATAAAATATCGCGGTACCACCCTAATTATGAAGATACAACAAAAGTAAGACCTAAATAAAAAACGTCCCTACGTAAATACGTAGGGACGATATATATCGCGGTACCACCCTAGTTGTGAAAAAATTCTTCACCACTTTATTTGATAACGGTATACACTACCGTCTTTCATTTCCTCACAATATGAGATTTATGAAAGATGCTCCAGGACGAACTTCATGAATAATCTATATACTGATTCACACCAACCACCAGCTCTCTGATATAGGGAGATTTTCACTACTTTACCCTTTCATTGCCCAAATATTATTTTCCGAATTGATTACTATCATTTTTATCATACATTCAAAATAGTGTCAACTCATTTTTTTGAATATTTATGTATTCATTCTTATTTTCCCATTATAAAAATTCAAAATATGACTTTTCAATACATACTATTATACCACATATGGTTTATCCTTTATTAAATATACCGACAGGTTTATAGTAATATAAGATAATTGTAAAGCAACACGAGTAGGAGGAAAAGTTTTGTCTACTTCAAAAGTTTTAAAAGGAACTGCTTTGCTAAGTGGTGCCACAATGATATCGCGTATTTTAGGTTTTATATACTTCTTCCCTTTTCAACTATTAGTTGGCACACAAGGGGTTGCTTTATATGGATATGCATATTCTTGGTATGGAATCTTACTTAGTTTTTCAACAGCTGGTATTCCAATCGCTGTATCTAAATTTGTAGCAAAATACAATGCATTAGGCGACTATAGTACAAGTAAAAAACTTTATAATTCTAGTGTGAAATTGATGCTATTAATGGGCTTTGCTGGATTTTTAATCTTATTTATCGGAGCCCCTTATATATCACAATTTATTATTCGTTCAGAGACACCAGATCCTAAGTTTATCGCTGACGTTACACTTACTATGCGAGCATTAAGTTTCGCACTTATTATCGTACCAGCAATGAGTGTTACACGCGGTTATTTCCAAGGTTTTCAGCATATGAAACCAAGTGCTGTTTCCCAAGTTGTCGAACAAATCGCACGTGTCGTTTTCATCTTAGTTGGTAGTTTCGTCGTTACAAGATTATTAGGTGGTTCTGTAGCTTCTTCGGTTGCAGTCGCTACATTTGGTGCTGTGATCGGAGCAATTGCTAGCGTTTCAATTTTAATCATGTACTGGAAAAAATACAATAATTTGAAACCACCTGAAGGGGAACTCAGATCAAGATCATCTCATATTCCATTAAAAAATATCTATATGGAATTACTACGTTACGCAATCCCAATTGTATTTGTAGGAATTGCAATTCCGCTCTATACACTAGTGGATCAATATACTGTTGCTGATGCGCTTAGAGCGCTTGGAGAACCTTTAGAAACAGCGAACGCTATTTTCGCTTATATAACGAATTATGCGCAAAAACTCATTATGATTCCCGCTTCACTTGCAACAGGTTTTTCACTTACAATTATTCCAGCAATCACAAAATCATTTACAAGCGGGAAACTAGATGAGTTACAAGGACAAATCACAAAGATTTTCCAAGTGTTATTATTCTTTACAATTCCTGCTGCATTTGGACTCGCTAGCATCGCATATGATGCATTTCGTATGGTTTATGTGAGCCCTGATATCGCATCAGGTGGATCACAATATTTGATTTCTTACGCACCATCAGCTATATTAAGCGCCATTTTCACTGTTTCGGCAGCTATTTTACAAGGGATTGATTATCAAAGAAAAACAATGATTGCTTTCTCCGTTGGTATTCTTGTAAAAATTGTAGTAAACACACCACTTCTATACTTATTAGGTGGACATGGCGCCGTACTTGGCACAATTCTTGGATATCTCGTTTCGGATATCATGATGCTATATTACATCGTTAAATTCGCAAAATTTGATATTACAGAAACAATGAAAACCGTATTTCTTATTACCATTTACTCCGCAGCAATGTCCGCTGTCGTAATCGGATTAAAAGCGATTATAGGATGGCTAATCCCTGGACAATCTTATATTGAATCACTATTAATCGTTATCATTTGCGGCACAGTTGGAGGAATTGTCTATCTGACTTTCGTATTAACAAGCGGTCTAGTATCACATATTCTTGGTGATCGGATTGGTCGTTTACCTGTATTGAAAAAATTAGTAAAATAAAACAAAGAAGAGGTGTAACTTAGATTAACATTACACCTCTTCTTTGTTTTTAAATTATTCCTTACAGGGGGGAACCCATGACACAAGTATGGATTCAAAAAGAAGAAATGAATGAGCACTTTTTAGACAAACTCAATCGCTCTTTAAAGATAGATGGGCATATAAGTGCCATTTATTTTATGAGTAACGGTACTGAAGGAGACTATGTTGAACACAATAAGATATTTTTGCAGAGTTTCTTAATTACCCACAATACATATCCTCTATACCTTACATTTATTTATTACGATGACTATGAAACGATACAATCCAAACTTGATAAATTAGGCATCAACTATACACTAACTTTTTTAGATGAATTACAGACATATTGGACTTCCGGCCAACATATACACTATCACCCTCCCTGTTTTACAATACAAATTGACAATTCAAATGCATTGATACTTGCTTTAGAAGCAACATTTTGGGTGGCGGCTCAAAATGAGTTTTATGCAATTTCACATTCCAAAAATCTATCCTTTCCATTAGAAACAATCTACGAATTTAGGAGGAAGAAAGAACGTTCAGTTCCCTACTTCAAAACGGACAAAGATACCACATTTATTATGATTGCTCACGATGGTTTAGGGTATTATTTATTTTCTAATCTAGAAAAATATGAAACGTTAGAAAGTTTATGTACCAACTTACCAAAAGGAACAGTACTTAAGAAAACAGACTAAAATGATATCCTTAACATACAAAAAAGAGATTGTATATAACGCATACAATCTCTTTCATTATGTTTCTTATTCAAACAGTCCCATGCTTAAATAACGTTCTCCCGTATCAGGTGCAATACATAACACTTTTTTACCAGCACCTAATCGTTTCGCTACCATAATTGCAGCATAGACCGAAGCACCTGAAGATGGCCCTACTAATATTCCCTCTTGTTTTGCTAGATTTCTCATTGTACTAAGCGCTTCTTCATCCGCGATTTGCATGATTTCATTATATATTTCCGTATTTAAGTTTTTTGGAATAAACCCTGGGCTTGTTCCAACTAATTTATGAGGACCTGGTACACCACCAGATAAAACAGGAGATCCTTTCGGTTCCACTACTGCAATATATAAATTTGGTAGTTTCTCTTTCAATGTTTCACCTGTGCCTGTAATGGTTCCACCAGTTCCAGCAGTTGCTACAAATGCATCCAATTCCCCATTCATTTGTTCATAAATTTCAAGAGCTGTTGTATAGCGATGAATATTCGGGTTTGCTGGGTTTTCAAATTGCTGCGGAATAAAACTATTTGGAATTTTCTTTTGCAGTTCTACTGCTTTTGCGATTGCTCCTGGCATTCTTTGTTCTGCCGGCGTCAAAACAACTTCTGCCCCATATGCCTTAAGCAAATTAATCCGTTCTTTCGACATATTATCCGGCATAATTAAAATGGCTTTGTATCCTTTTGCAGCTGCATTCATCGCTAAACCAATCCCTGTATTTCCACTTGTCGGTTCAATGATTGTATCACCTGGCTTAATGAGACCTTGCTCTTCTGCCATATGAATTAAATTATACGCAGCTCGGTCTTTTACACTGTGAGATGGATTAAACATTTCTAATTTCACATATACATCAGCTGCATCTTCTGGAACAAATCGTGATAATCGCACGACTGGTGTATCTCCAATTAACTCTGTAACATTGTGACATAGTTTCATAGCGCATCCCCTATTCTATATTAATCCATTTTGATTTTCCCACATATTAACTGCAGCTATGAAAACAAAAAAAGGGCTCCACTTATTTCCTCTTTTTGTTTTCGCACGGCATGGGGCTAAAAAAGGCACCGCCCGCTTCTATGCATGGCCGGATGCTCTCGCCCACCTAAAAAGAATGGTTTGATGTGTTTTTTAATTTGGTTTTTTATATCATGATTTTCGATCACTTGGCAGTAACCATGATGTAAGTCCGATTAATGGTAAACAACTACATAATACCATAATAAATTGCAGACTATACACGTCTGCTAATTTCCCAAGAACAACAGCTCCTAATGCTCCAAGACCAAACGCAAGGCCAACAATTAAACCTGACACCATTCCAACTTTTCCAGGAACAAGCTCTTGTGCGTATACAACGATAACACTAAAACTACTAGAACTAATAAAACCGATACATAAAAATAACGGTACAACCCATGTTAGAGAAACATATGGTAATAAAAGTGCAAGTGGTGCAGAACCTAGCATTGAAAATACGATAATATTTTTCTTACCAAATCGATCTGCTAACGGTCCGCCAAAGAATGTGCCAAGTACCCCAGCAATCATAAAGGCAAATACGAAGTACTGCGCATTTTTAATAGACAAACCGTAATGCTCGATTAAATAAAACTGATAGAAATTCCCGATACCCGCTCCATACCAAGAACGAACGAAGGTTAAGAAAACGAGAAGGACAATTACAAATTTAATATGCGTACTTACAATTGCATTCTCAGCCTCAAGCGCAGCTCGTTTCTTTCTTCGCACCGCACCATTTACTAACTCATTTTTGTACCAGTTTGAAACAAAAATTAATAATACAATACCTACTGCTGCAAAAGCTGTAAATCCCAGTGAGCCAATTTGCCCAAACGGAACAAAAATTAACGCTGTAAAAATAGGCGCAAGAGAATTCCCTGTATTTCCTCCTACTTGATAAATCGATTGCGCCAAACCACGCTTCGCACCAGCTGCCATGTATGCAACGCGTGCTCCTTCTGGATGAAAGACTGCTGATCCTAACCCAATAAATAAAACAGAAATAATAACGATAAAAAAGTTTGGTGCAAATGCAAGTCCAATCATCCCAAGCATACTTGAAAGCATACCCAGTGGTAGTAAAAATGGCGATGGCTTCTTATCTGAATACATCCCAAATACCGGTTGCATGATTGATGACGTCATATTCAGTGCAAATGCAATCCACCCTACTTGCATGTAAGACAAATTCATCGATTTTTCCAAAATAGGAAATAGTGCCGGCACAACTGCTTGCATCGAGTCATTTAAAAAATGACCGAAACTAATCGCAAATAAAATACGATAAATCGTAGGTGAAGCCACTGTATTCTCTTTCGAAACTGCCTGCATAGTTCACTCTCTCCTTCCTTAAAAAACAGAAAATGCAAATTATTAATATTACACTTACTGTAATAATTTCTGATTTTTAAAATATTTTCTATTCTATACTGGTTTTATTTCTTTTTCCAGCAACACAACTTCGATTTCACCTTCATACATAAAATCATTATATTTAGATGTTTTTCGCCGAATCCCATCTAAGGGGTTTTCTTTATATTATTTTATAATGAAATAAAGATGAAAAGAAAAACAAAAGAAATTGTTACACACTCACCCCCATTATTAGTAGTTCTATCCACATGTGGGCAAAAAACAGAGACAGCACCTAACTCAAAAAAGTACATCACTCCATGAGTCGTGATGTACTTTTTTCTAATCAACTTTAATTATAATTCTCTTTTTTCTTTTAAAAGTTTTTGAAATTCTATTTCTAATTCTTCAGATGGTTCGATACTTAAGCGACTTAACACTTCCGATATTTTTGTTTCAAGTAAAAGAAGCTTATCTTCTTGCATATCCCGCGTCTTTTCCATTTGATTGCTTTTATATTGCTGATACGTTCCATCAAATAAATGAATCTTTTGATTTTGAATGATTAACATTTTTGTAGCAATATTTTCAATGAACCGGCGATCATGCGAGACAAAGATTACACTCCCTTCGTACTCTTTTAGAAGAGACTCTAACGCTTCAACAGCTGCCATATCAAGGAAATTTGTCGGTTCATCTAAGACTAAAGTATTAATATCACTTAAAAATAGCTTTGTTAATGCTACTTTCACTCGTTCACCGCCACTCAATACCCCTACAAGTTTATACACATCATCTCTAAAGAAATGCATCCTCGCAAGAACCGTTCGAATCAGTGTTTCATCCTGTTTGGAAGAAGACTGTACATTTTCGATAATCGATTTTTCCGTATCCAATATACTTAAATTTTGACTAAAATAGCCGAGTTTCACAGCTGGGGAGAGTTTAATACCATACTCCCCTTTCATAATTTTGTTTATAAGTGTCGTTTTCCCACTTCCATTTGAACCGATAATTGCTAATTTATCTCCACCCCGAATATGAAAACTCGTTTTGTTCCAAAGTACACGCTCACCAACTTTTCCCGTTACATCGTTTACGCGAACAATAATTCGATTTTTAAATGTTTCTGCATTCGGCAAGTTCATCTTAAGCGGTGGAATTTCTTTTACTTTTTCTACCTTTTCAAGCTTTTCTAATCTCGTTTCAATAGCCGATGCTGTTTTTTGTAACTTCTTTTGCTTTTTGGCGAAGTATGGCTTTGCTCCTGTAATTTTCGCTTCTGATTGACTCACCTTTTTTGGAGTCTTTGTTGCCCTTTCTGCTTTTTTCTCTTTTAACTTTAACGCTTCTTCTAACTGTCTTTTCTTTTTCTCATACTTTTCATACGCTAATTGTTCTTGACTTAGTTCTATTTCTTTTTGTTTTACATAATCGCTATAGTTGCCTGTATACTCCTTTATCTTCCCTTCATCCAATTCCCATATCGTTGTACAAAGCGCATCTAAAAATGCACGGTCATGTGAAATAATGATAAATGCTCCTTGCCACTTTTTCAGCTTCTTCTCCAACCATTCAATATGTTCTGTATCGAGGTTTGTTGTCGGTTCATCTGCAAGCAACAGTTCTGGATCTTTAATAAGAGCCTTTTGAATATATTCTTGCGTCACTTCCCCACCACTTTTTGTTGTATCTGTTCGTTTAAGCTGCGGCAAAAGTTCACAACGAGTATGTTGAGTCACGTTCCCTTCTTCTGGAGAAATCTTTTCAGCTAGAATTTGGAGTAACGTCGTTTTCCCGCTTCCATTTCTACCAACTAACCCGATTCGAGCATTTTTATGGATTTGCAATTGTTCCACATCTAGTAATAAACGATCCTGTACATAGTACTTTATATGATTAGCTTCTAATAAAAACATAGTAACATCCCCTTTTATCCTGTTTAGGAGACAAAAAATGCCCCCTATATCGATTCAGAATAGGAGGCATAAATCATATATAGGTGTACACCAAAAGAGACTACCCCTTTTAGATCCAACTATAAAAAGCCAATCCTATTCTGAAAACACAAATTGAAGGCATCACAAATAACAGAGTAATGATCTGTTTAAAAATATCCTTCAATTGTTCGCTTTCGTAAAATAGGATTAGTACTTCATGTAATTGGGTCACCCTTCCGTTCTTTAAATTTCATTAATACTATCTTTAGTATATCTAGTAATTTCAAATAAAATCAACACTTTTTTCATTTCAAATAACAAAACGCTTATATTTCTCGAAATCACTCGTCTTACATTCAAGTAAAAGTTTTGTACCTTCATTTTCATAACTTGTAGAAACAACATGCGCATGATCATTGAAATAAGAAACGATTTGCCCTTGGTCATAAGGAATGAGCATTTCACAATTTGTATACTCTTTATAAATGTGCGAACGAATCATTTCTACAAGTTCTTCAATACCTACATGTTGCTTTGCAGATAGATAAACTCGATCCTCCTGCATTTTTGGGATGTCAACATCCATCATATCTGATTTATTATACGCATAAATCGTCGGAATGTTTTCAACACCTATTTGTTTTAAAGTTTGATTTGTAATCTCAATCAATTGTTCGTAATTCGGATTTGCATAATCGACTACATGAATCAATAAATCCGCCTCCGCTACTTCTTCTAACGTTGAACGGAATGCTTTTACAAGATGATGAGGTAATTTACTTACAAAACCAACTGTATCTGTTAATAAGAATGATTTATTATCTGGAAGTTCAATATTTCGTACTGATGTTTCCAGTGTCGCAAATAACATATCTTTTTCAAACACCTGTTTCTCAGTAGAACCATTAAAGATCTCAAGCATCGTATTCATAATGGTTGATTTACCCGCATTTGTATATCCTACTAATGAAACAACAGGAATTTCATTTTTCTTACGCTGTTTACGCTGCGTTTGACGCTGCGCGACAAGCGCTTCTAACTCTTTATTTAATACTGCAATTTGCTCTTCAATCTTACGACGGTCTAGCTCTAATTTCTTCTCACCGACACCTTTGTTTTTCGTACCAACGCCGCCACTTTGTCTTCCTAAAGATTCACGAAGACCGATTAAACGAGGCATCATATACTGCAGGTGCGCAACTTCAACTTGTAGCTGTGCTTCTTTCGTCTTAGCACGCTGCGCGAAAATATCTAAAATTAAAATGGTACGATCAATAACTTTACAATCTAAATCAGCTTCTAAATTTCGAATTTGCGAAGGTGATAACTCATCATTAAAAATAACCATATTCGCATCTGCTTCCTTCACAAAAGCAGACACTTCTTCAATTTTCCCTTTTCCAATATAATGTGATGGATTCACACGGTGTAAGTTTTGCGTAACTTGCCCTACAACCTCCACATCACAAGCTTCTGCAAGGTTGGTTAACTCCTCCATTGAATATTCGAAATCACTTTCATTATTTAAATTCACTCCGACTAATATCGCTTTTTGTACTAATTCTTCCATATATTAATTCCTCCATTTCGATTACGCAAAATTAAAAAACACAGGTCACTGCCTGTGTTTTTCGTAAACGGATGAGAGTACGACAAATACACAAAAGAAAGCATAGCTTTCAAATTGCTACATGGTCAATACAGCACAAATGATATACGTATCCAAAAAAAAACATACACATATATCACATCATTCTATTATAAAGGCAAAACAAAAAGAGGGCGTATTCGTCCCTCCCTCTTTTCACATATCAGTTCAATAAAGGGTTCCTTTAAAATAGGCAGACCAATCCCGTTCACTCTGCACACAGACAGAGCCTTTGAGCGCTATTCAATTATCGGCACAAAGTATTGAGACGTAATCTGATTAAAATCAAAGGAGACCCCTCCGTTCATTAAAAGTTACATAAAGCTTAGCATACTTATTTATTTTTCACAAGAATAAACTTCAATTACGGGCATAAACAAAATCATCAATTTTCTATTGTATTCTTCATTTTTTTCATATGATGAATACATGATATGTTATACACGTTCGCTTTCCTCTTGCATGTTCTCTTTCATTTCATGATAGTATGGTGGCAGTTCTATTCCGTGCTCTACAAAATAGTCTTCAATTAATGAAATAATCACTTTCAACGTTTTCACGCGTGCATATAATTTATCGTTACTGGCGATAATATTCCAGCTGGCATTCGGTTTATCTGTTTTCTCAAACATGTCTTCCATTGCCTCGGCGTATTCATCTCACTTTTCTCGCTCTGTTACAGCTTCACCTACACTTCTTTTAGGAACATATCCTTCAGCTATTTTATACATCCTATATTCTAATGTAATATTTATAATGAATAAGATAGCTAAAATTACAAACCTCATAGCATATTCCAAAGACCCTATTTCAAATTTGTAATTAAAAAAGGCTACTATACAAGCGATAATTTTCAAAACCATGCCTATTCTAGCTTCTTTCTTCACTATAGAATATTCTTTTTTATAATCATTTGCTAATATAAAAGAAGATACTGTTAACAATAAGTACGGTGAAATAGACCATACGGCACTAGCACCCTTTAAAATTTTATACCCATTTACATAGGCATATACAAAATTATTCACATATATAATACATGTGAGTAGTATTAAAAATTGAATTACTTTCTTCATTTCATTCCTTCACCTTTACCCTAGAAGTCAAACGATAATTAAACTGGTGTATTCTCATGAACACAACTTATTCTTTTATAATGGGCAGAAAATTCAGTTCCACGCCGCGCTATGCTCTCATGTATAAGATCACAAGTCTTACTTCTCACACAAACATTGTATTAGTTTAATATTAAAAACAACTTATATTAATGTTTTTTATACGTAACTAAAAATCAACGCTATTCATAATGAGTAACCTTTTTAACTATTATCAATGATACTATGAGTTAGAACTCTGCTGTTATACAATAAAGGTGAGGTGATACATAGTGAAACAAACACTACAAAATGTGCTCAAAAAATATAATGCCATACATCTAGAAAAACAGATTTTAAATTCTCTTGACCGAGCAATTCAAATTCATCTACATAAAAGATCTGATGAGCAAATAGCGATAGGAACATCAAAGTTAGGAGGCTTTCCAGACTTACCTGATGAATTAAAGATTCCAACATACAATGACATACCGCTACACTTTATTGGACAACTAAATTTAGAAGAAGTACAACCTTATCATAAAGAAAACCTACTGCCTACAAAGGGCATATTGTATTTCTTTTATGACGCAGAAGAACAACCGTGGGGATATGATCCAAGAGATACCGGAGGACACCGAGTTCTATACACGGAAAATATAGAAAATCTAAAACGACGAGAACTTCAAACAGAAGTGTTTCCTCCCTCCATCATCTCCTTTAAAGAAGCGTGGACATTAGCGAAAGAAAAGGTCGGCGAAACAGGTTTATCATATGATGATGAATGGGATCTTTATAAAGAAATAGAAGAATTGTATCTCGATGGATTGCATCATTTACTCGGCTCCGCACAAGCTATACAATCAGAAGAAATGGCAGAAGAGTGTCATCTTGTTACAAACGAGATATATTTAGGAAATGGATACCCTTCAGATGAAGAAATAAAACTTTTGCCTGGCAGTCCTCAAGATTGGATGTTACTATTGCAACTTGATACGAACAATGAATCTGAAATGGATTGGGGAGACACTGGTCTATTGTATTTCTGGATCAAAAAAGAAGATTTATTGCGACAAAACTTTGAAAATACATGGTTGATTTTACAATGTTGCTAACCATACATTTTCAACTTGTACCCTCTATTCCTATACTGTACTTCGTATAAAGCAAAAAAGAATAGAACAAATGGCCAACTTTTATCAAAAAGTTGGCCCATCTAGTATACTTTCAGTTCTTCCATTTATACATCATTTGAACACCTTGAGCTTCTTCCTCATTAATCGAACTTCCTGTACTTGCAAGTATTTCTCAAGTATTATTACTAATTAAGAAGAAAAAAAGTAACAGAGGTTACACCCCAGTAATATAAATAAAACAAGCACCCCTAAAGGTGCTTGTTTTATTTAACACTACTTCTGTAATCCATTAATAATTGTATCTGTATTCCACTTCATCATTTTCAAGTAAGTATCTCCATCCTCACCTGATTTACCAAGTGAATCTGTAAAGATTGTACCAACAATCGGCACATTCGTTTCTTTTGAAACAGTTTCCATACTACGTCGATCTACACTTGTTTCTACAAACAAAGCTGGAACCTTATTTGTTTGAATTAAACTTACAACGTCTCGAATTTGATCTGGAGTCCCCTGATTTTCTGAGTTAATTTCCCAAATGTATCCCGTCTTAATTCCATATGCTTTTCCAAAGTATTTAAAAGCACCTTCACTAGAGATTAGGAAACGTTTTTCTTCAGGGATTTGATGAATTCTATTTACTGTCTCATCATGTAATTTTTGAAGTTCTGCTACATATTTTTTCGCATTTTCAGTATAGAACTCTTTATTTTTAGGGTCTTCTTTAATTAATGCTTTTTTCACATTTTCAGCGTATAAAATACCATTTTTAATATTCATCCATGCATGTGGGTCTGGTTCTTTTTCTAATCCTTTTGTCTCTAAATAAATCGGCTCTACACCTTCACTTACCTTATAAACAGGTGCATCTTCTCCTGATTTATTTGCAGTTTTTAATAGTTTTTTAAACCATGCTCCACCTTCTTCTAAGTTTAAACCATTGTAAAACACTATATCTGCATCTGTCATTTTCATAACATCTTTTGGCAGCGGATCATATTCATGGGGATTAGCGCCAATTGGAACAAGACTATGAATTTCAACTTTATCTCCACCAATTTGCTTCACCATATCATAAATAATGGAATATGTTGTTACAACTTTTAATTTCCCACTTTTTTCTTCTTTTCCATTTGTATTACTAGAACATGCTGTTAGTGCAAAAACAAAAATACAAAGTATCGAAAATAACACATTTTTTAATTTCATCTTTATCCTCCAATCAATTATGACAACTCTGCTCTATTTTTTCTAATTTTTATAGCTCTCCAAAATAAACCTTGTGACGGTGAGAAAAAGAATGCCAATCCGAACAAGAATGTTGCGACAAGAACAATCGTTGCACCTGAAGCAAGATTATAAGAGAAACTAAAATATAGTCCTACTACAGATGAAAGCGCACCAATACCTGCTGCTAAATAAATCATGACCCATAAACGGTTTGTTAATAGATACGCTGTAGCTGCTGGTGTGATAAGCATAGCGACAACTAGAATAATCCCTACAGTTTGAAGTGAAGCAACTGTAACCATTGTAAGAAGAATCATTAAGCCATAATGAATCAATTTGTTCGGCAATCCATAACTTTGTGCCATTGTTGGATCAAAAGTAGACACCAGTAATTCTTTGTAGAATAGAAATACAAGACCAATAATTACAACTCCTATAATAAGTGTCATCCACATATCAGAAGAACGAACCGATAAGACATTCCCAAATAAAATATGGTACAAATCAGAACTACTCTTCATAAAGGTAATTAAAATAATCCCTACAGCAAATACAGAGGTAAACATAATCCCAATCGCCATATCATGTTTAATACGACTGTTTTGACTTACAAATCCAATTCCTACTGCAGTAATAATCCCTGTTAAAACCGCACCAATAAAATAATTCATTCCAATCATATAAGACAGTGCTACTCCTGGAAGAACGGCATGTGAAATGGCATCACCCATTAATGCCATGCCTCGTAAAATAATAAAACATCCAATTACACCACATATAATTCCTACCATAACGGAAGTTAATAACGCCTTCTGTAGAAAACCGTACTGCATTAATGCATCTATAAATTCTACAATCTTCATGATGAATGTACCTCCGCTGAATTATTAAAGAATATTCCCTGATTCACATACGCTTTTGACATAACAGTTGGTTCTAATACTTGTCGTACTTCTCCATAATGAATTAAGCTTTTATTCAATAATAGTAATTTATCAAAATAGGACTCTGCTTTGCTTAAATCATGATGTACAACAACAATCGTTTTTCCTTCTTTACGTAATTCTCTAAGAATTTTAATAATTGTCTCTTCACTTGTTACATCAATTCCAACAAATGGTTCATCTAAGAAGAATATCTCCGCCTTTTGCGCTAAAGCTCTCGCTAAAAAGACACGTTGTTGTTGTCCACCTGAAAGCTCACCAATTTGGCGATTCTTAAACTCTTCCATTCCAACTTTTTTTAGACATTCAAATGCCCAATCCCGATGTTCTTTCTTTGGTCTTTTCATCACACCTAAAGATGGATATGCTCCGATTAGCACGACATCTAAAACTGTAATCGGGAAATCCCAATCTATATCACTTCTTTGTGGTACATAGGCAACATACTTTCTAGCGCTCCGAATATTCTCTCCAAGTATCCGAACATATCCCTTATCATTTGGAATTAAATCTAAAACAGCTTTCATCAAAGTAGATTTTCCCGCTCCATTTGGACCAATAATTCCAACAAGTTTTCCTTTTTCAATATCAAAGGAAACGTTTTGAACCACTTGATTCCCTTGATATGATACAAACAAATCTTTGACAACTATAGCCTCAGCCATTTTTTATGCATTCCCCTTTCTTTTTTTCGTCAGTATAAGTATTTTGCACAAAGGCAACTTTAAGCCAAAAAAATATAAGATACATTATATTATACATATGATGTAGATCAAACCTTATGTTTCCTTAAGGAAACTTTTTTATATGAGTCAAATTATATAAGCCGAACTCAAATTTGTAAACTGTTTTTTTATTAGTTTATGAATACCCTTTCAAAATTCATCTAAAATATATTACTTTCACCTCAATACACACAACTTTTATTATAAGCTCCACGATTCCAGATAACTCCCTCTAAAAAAGTAATTTAAAGTCACTGTACGACATAGTTAATACCTCTATTTAATAGTTATTCGTTTTATAATGGATTATACTTTTCCTAAAAATCTAATGATTATTTTTCGTAAAAAATAATATAAAGCATACAACAATCAGCACATAGGGAAGGAGCATTCATATGGCAAAAAACGTTGAACCTTGAAAAGGACGCATCGGTGCAGGATAAGGTCATAGTCAATTGCAAGGTCCAAATAGAAAAATAAAAAAAGAGAGCTGCCCATAAGTCGGTTTTAACGACTTATGAGGCATCTCCCAATCATTACAATTCGAGTTCTCTTCTACGAAAAAGCTCAACAACTGCTTGCGAACGTTCTTTAACCCCTAGCTTTTGCATTGCCTTACTAATATGATTACAGACAAGCCCTCTAAGAAACTACAACTTGAATCAAAAGAAGGGTATCTCCCCCAAACAGAGACATACCCCTCACCATTTTATAAAAAAAACTTTTATATTCTTTTAGTAAACGCTATCTATTCCCTTTCTGAGACCAAATCACAACAGGAATAAGTAACAAGGCTAAGGCTCCTCCAGCTAATGATAATGCTGCATAACTTGAATTCGCTACTACCATGCCAGACATCGCTCCACCGGAAGCGCCAGCTAATGCAATTAAAACGTCGATTTTCCCTTGTGTTTTTGCGCGTGTTAAAGGTTCTGTGGCATCAACAATTTGAGCAGTACCGCTTATTAAACCAAGGTTCCATCCTAATCCAAGTAAAACTAAAGCAACGACTAAGAGAATGAGAGAGTCACTTGGTGCGACAGCAGCTATCACTCCTGCGCTAAGTAATACTACCCCAGAAGCGATACTCATTGTCATCCTACCAACCTTATCAACTAAAATTCCTGTAACAAGTGATGGCAAATACATTGCCCCTACATGGAAACCAATAACAAGGCCCACTTCATGCAAGCCATGGCCATGGTGCTTCATATGTACAGGAGTCATTGTCATAATTGCGACCATTACGATTTGCGTAAGTATCATAACGACCGCACCAACTATAACGCCTCTTTTATTTTCTATCGACGTCTTAATCATTGAATTTTCTTTATTTATTTGCTTCTGTTTATATGTTTCTATTACACTCGCTACTATTAATGGGTCTGGGCGAAGCATAATGAAAAGTACGAGCCCTGCTAGTAAAAATGCAGCTGCTGATAATAAGAACGGCCCCGCAAGTTTCGGAATCCCAATGGAAAGAGCAATATTTCCCATTATCCCGACCAGGTTCGGTCCAGCGACCGCTCCAAAAGTTGTCATAACCATTGTCGTACTAATGGCTGTTGCCCGCTGTTTCTTATTCGCCAAGTCCGTACCAGCATAACGAGCTTGTAAATTTGTGGCTGTTCCTGCCCCATAAATGAGTAAAGAAGCTAGTAGAAGGATAATACTATTTGTTAGAGTTGCCATTACGACACCAATAGCACCAACTCCTCCCGCCATAAACCCAGACGCAAGCCCAATCCGGCGCCCATAACGTTGTGAAAGCCTCCCTACTATGAAAGCCGCTCCTGCTGATCCCATTGTAAACATCGCTGTTGGCAGTCCCGCGAATGCATCTGTTCCAAGCATTTGCTGTGCAAGCAGTGCCCCGACTGTAATTCCAGCGGCTAATCCTGCACCACCAAACATTTGTGAAATGCTTACAATGATTAATGTTCGTTTATACAGCTTTTGTTGTTCTTCCGCTGTATACATATGCCCCCTTATTAGGCCATTTGCTTCATTAAGCAATTCCTCACCTTCTTTTTGAAAAATTCTCCCCTTGTTAAATGTACTATGGTTAACATTTCATATTCAATAATATTTTCATCCGTTCTTTTCGTTCTAAAAGAGACCAACAAAAAAACTGTCTAAATACTTTGATTTAGGACAGTTTTTTCTTAGATATAAGCATCTTACTTTATAAAATTAGTTTCCCCCTTGAAAAATGGGTTTCGCAATTAATCTAGCAACAGGACATATTTTAAATACAACATACTGTGTAAATAGAGCTATCAATATTCCATGTACAATTCCTGCAATTACATCAAGTGGATAATGTACGCCTACCCATACTCTCGAAAAAGCTACACCAAGCGCTAACAAAAACCAAGTATATTTAAAACGATATGCAGATAGCAATAATGTAGCTGCAATCACGACAGCTGATGTTGCATGATCACTTGGGAAAGAAGAGTTAGCAGCGTGATCTACGAGTTGTGTGATGTTATGTGAAACAAAAGGTCGATCTCTATATAGAAATTGTTCAATAACCCTATTCATCGAATAAGCTAAAGTAAATGCGACCATCGCTTGAAAAGCCATTACACGAAAATTCGGTTTATTCCTTATCCATAATAGGGCAAGCAATAACACGAAAGCATATTGTACATATTCTGCAAATAGTATCATTACATAATCTATTAATGGATATTGCTGTACTTTATCATTTATAAAGTTAAACCATTCATAATCTAAATCTTTCAAATTCATTACATAATCTCCTTTAATTCCTTCGTTCACGTTACATTTTAATAAAATATACCTTTTGAAATCATTTAGCAGCAGACTATATTTTCTGTTGCTTTCTAGCCAAAAAGCATAATCTATTCCATTTTAATAAGATTACTCACGATGTACTATCTTATTTCGTGACATAAACATTACATTTTTGTAAGGTTCCTTTCCATTTTGACAGTTCAACTTATCTAAAGTGTTTATATGAAACACTTTAAGGTAAATATAAATAGTACATTCCAGAAAAACAGAATAGTATGTTAACATTAAAACACTAACAAACGAAGTATGTAGTTGGTATGGATATCTTTTGTTTCAATACTTCGCTAGTCTATATCTCTATAATAGTTTGTAAAAAATATGGTAGGTAACGAAACAACCACCATTATACTAAAACTCAAAATACGTTTGGAGTGTTTACAAATGGTATACAAAGATATTATAAAAAAAATTCATGATGCACCAACTGATTATGATTTTAGTACATTAACTGATTCCATTATTGAGGAAGAATCCATGCTTAACGGTGTACCCCAAGACTATATTTCCTTCTTAAAGGAAGTCGGCTATGGATCTGTTTCTAATTCCTATTTTATGTTTTACGGAGGACTTATTGAAGCAGATGAAATATATGATGTAGATGACAATCCAGAACTGAAAAATGTTTTACTATTTGGTGATAACTATGCCGGCGATGCTATAGGCTTTCATAAAACAAACAACTGGAAAATTGTTGAGATTTGGCATGAGGACTTATCAATCGTACCAAGGGAGGAAAAGAATTTTAAAGAAGTTGCTCAAAACATATTTTGGAAAAAACTTTGAGATAGTAGCCATTTTATATAAAATAGAAAAAACATTCCACTAATGCATCTGTGGAATGTTTTTCTCTCATTAAACTTACTTTCTAACCTTTACTTATTAAAACTTTTCTTCTCCTACCAACCCAGAACTCCCCTTCATAAAACACCAAGCTAACCAAACCACAAATCAAAATAATCGGTACACTCGCTTTATATAAATCTGTAAAGCGTATTGTCATCTTTTTCTCTGCATAGTGGCTAACATCATTTGAGAATGCAAGAATCTCTCCCCTTACTTTCTCTTCTTTAATTTTTACTAATAACATATATCATGAATTTTATTAGACAAGCATACAAGAAAAACAAACCTAATTTAATACATTAATACTAAGAGATATACCAAATCAAAGAAGAAAGAAGGAAAAACTCTATGAAAAACGATAAAAAACATAAAAATGATAAAAGCGATAACCACTATGATAAAAATGAATCAAACGAAAATATCTATTTCGAACTCGATAAAAACAATTTTTCAATTCATATTACCATATATAACATCTATAATCTCGCAGACCGAGGCAGTAATGCTGGCACCATTGAACAAAGGGCAGAAGGCGGCGGACAAATTAATAAAGATGTTGGAACAAACGCAAATCAAGGTGGACAAAATGCTATAAATGGTAGCAAAAGTGCAAATAATAAATCACAGTTCGCAAATGGAAATGGAAGAAGTGGAGTTGCTGGAAAAGGAAACGATGAACAAGGCGGACAGGAATCAATAAAAATAATAAAGAAAAAATGCAAAAAAACATCCACAGACAATTGAAGATGATTATATTGTAAGGTATCGGGGACAGCTAGCAGATTGTTCAGGGAAAATCGTCCCCATTCTTTTTCTTTTTATATTTATAGCTAAAAGATAAACTTATATCTAAAAAACAAGAAGTAAATAGTTACATATAGTATATAAACTTAAAAAATGTAACATCACGTTTCTATAACTACTAAACCAAATATTTATGTATAACTTTTTCACCTTTAGAACATGCTAACAAAATCAAAATAATCAGCTATAGCGAATTGGAGAATGGTACATGAAAAGAAAAATATTGTTGTTACTTTTTTTCATATGTTTTGCAGTTCCACTTCAAACAAGCGCCTTTACTTTTACAGAACTCCCTGTTACATCAAAATCTAAGCAGTGGCGTATTGAAGTTAATCAGGCTAAAGAGCCTCAAGCATTGCAATCAAAAGAAGATATGTATCATACATACAGCTTACTTGTAAAGAATATCGGTAAGGACGTAAGTAACGTATCAATTGAAATTCGTCACAATAACCCAAAATCAAAAGCTGTCTTCAAACCTTTCAATCAGTCTGATATGAGTGTGTCATATAGTCAAACTAGTTTTTCAAAAATGAAATTCCCATTATATAAAGATGCCAATTCATTTGAAGTTGTTATTAGCTGGGAAGACAGTCAATTTAGTTATAACGGTCATCCTGAAAAAGAAGCAAAGCAGTATTCACAAATATTTTTCTTTCACGAATAGTAAGCTCTGCCCTTTAGCAGAACTTACTGTTTTTTTGTAAATATACACTAATCAAACTGGCGAATACTCGGAACAAGCAGCGCGATTGCTACTACGACAATTGCCGCAATAGCTAAAATCGTAATTGTCACAGTACCACCAATTACACTCGCTAACCACCCAACGACTATATATCCTAGCGGTAATAATGCAAACGATCCTAACATATCAAGACTTACCACTCTTCCAAATGCCTCTTCTGGTACCAGCTCTTGCAAGCTCGTTTCCCAAATTAAACCGAAAATCATGATTCCAAACCCTTCGAGTGCCATTAATCCTATTAATCCCGGAGCCCATGAAACAAAAGGCATGATTAAAAGTGCCGCCCCGCTAATAAAGACACCTCCATAAGCAAGCAATCCCCTTCTATGCCACCTCTGTCTTCCGCCAAAAATAAGAGCTGCCACAACAGCCCCTACCCCAGAACACGCCATTCCAAGTCCATACACAAACGGTTCAAACTGATGATATATATTAAATAGCCAAGGGATTAATACAACGACAATACCAGCATGGCAAATATTAATAAATGAAAATGCTAAAATTGTAATCCATAGCCACGGGTGACTTTTTAAAACAACGATCCCTTCTATAAAATCTTTTTTGAAATTCATTTTTTGATTTGTCTGTTCCTGTACTTTTTTAGCTGTTACACCTTTTAAAAATAACAAACAAGTAAAAGATAGCAAGTAAGTCAATGCATCTAAGCCAAATCCGACCCCAGCCGATGTAACCGAAACAATAAGCCCCCCAAGTGCTGGACCTATTAAACGCACGCCTTGACTACTCATTTGTGTTAATGCATTAGCTGCATTGCGAATTTCTGGTACAAACACCTTCGCTCGCACTGCTGCATATGCAGGTTGGAATAGCCCTTCCATTAGTCCATATAATGCTATTAATACATATAAAATATGGATTGTTAAAGTGTCTGTAAAAATCAGTGTCGCAATTGTTATCATCACTATGCATCGAACGATATCCGTAAATAACATTAATTTAACCCGATTCATCCGGTCAACAATTAACCCAGAAAACGGTAAAATAAGAATATTCGGTAGCATATACATCGCCATCGTCGTTCCCATAACAACTGTTGATCCCGTCAACGTATATACGACTATTGGAAGAATTACCATTGTAATAGAGCTTCCTAGAACGGAAAGAAGTTGCCCGATCCATAAGAAAGTAAAATGACGTGATTTTGTAACAGGTAACAATAAATTACTTACATAACTCCCTTTATTTTCCGTTTGCACCTCTCCTTGCATATGTATCCCCTTCCCTTAAATATCTTCCTTCTTTTTCCTTTTATTATAACATTCAATTTTCATTTTTTTCTAACAATTAAATATTTAGATATGCTAAAAAGTAATTCAATGACCTCTCTCTTCCATCCGCTCAATCTCATACTCAATCTCTAAAAACCTCACACCAAATATCCACATTTGATGATGGGCTACCAAAGCCTTATTCGCCTTTTCTTTTATCGTAAACGTCTCAGATAATGGTAATCGAAGCGTAAAGAAACGAGTATGTAAGTAAATTCCTTCATCCCCTTTTGCATTCTCCCTTAACCTGCTAGTAATGATAAGATTCTTATTCTCATTACGTAATTTTAAAATGCCTGTCATATTCGAATATAGTAATGGCAAGGCAATATTCATATAAGTTTCTCCGTCATATGTATGCTGCGAGTAAAGGGCTACAAAAATTGTTTCACCTTGTTCGTTTTTTCTGATCCACGCTCTCACATCCTCCCTAACATCTTGTTCCTCTTCTATCGCAATGATATTACCAGACATAGATTCCCATTTATTCCCCATCCCTAAATGAATTTGTTGCATATGTCTACTCATTTTCTCATAGAGAAAAGCAAAGGGACGAAACCATTGAGACCACATAATATTTGCTTTTAATTGATAATCTTTCGTATGCTCATAAAAATCAATGATAAGTGGAGATATTTCTCTTTCATCAAACTGCACACTATGAAAATCACTCATTTGATTTACAAGACCTGTATATATCTTCTCTTTTACAACATTCGTCCCTTCCACATTCATTTTCCCCCTCAGGCGACTCATCGGTTTTCCGTAATGAATGTACGCTGGCACACTCCTTTCAAGCATCCAAGCAATAAAGGCAGGCAATGCTACCCCAATTCCATTCACAACACCATGAATCCAAATCATTTGAGCAATTGTGATCGTCATAACTTGTTTAAAGTTTCCATACGAGTATACGAGCGAAAACAAAATCGTTATCATAAGTGTACTTGATGAAATGATAAGAAGGATTTTTGCAATAATCGAAGTGAATTTTGTTTTCCATACATAAATACCATAAACATAAAGAGAAATAAGATAAATGAATACTGCAACGAACTCGAACGTCCTCGAATAAGTAATGCCAACCGCTACGGTCATCGGAGAAATTATAATAATAAATGTAACCATCTCAAATAGTTTGCTTTTCTTTTGTTGCTTTCTCCCGAGTAATCCTGCAGATAAGGGAAGTAAAAATGCAGAATAATGAAAGTGAGCTGCTGTAAGTAAAACGATATCAGAACTAAAATGCATAATTGATATATTTGCTACAGAGGCAAAAAACCAAAACCCACCTAAAAACAAATATATAAACCCACTATCAATTGCCGTCTCCTCTAAAGGTTTCCATCCTCTCTCAAACAATCTACTTACACCAAACAATGCAATCATGCCTGTATATATAAACCAAATCATTGCAAATAAAAAATAATTTGTTACAAACGCAAGCATCGCACTAATTGCAGCAACCGGATAAAACAACGATACTGTTTTATAAAATAAAACCTGTGATCCATCTCTTTTATCCTTATCAACAATACAAAATGACATTGGTATGAATAGAAGAATAGATAGTGATATAATCGCTTCAACAGGATTTAGTACTGGCCATTCCAATATAAGAAAAATCATATAACAAATAAGTCCAACAACTATATTTTTCATTTGTTTTGATCCCTTTCTACAAATGTTCCCTTATATGAAAAAAGCGGGCCAAATAATGGATTTCGTACTTGAACATGAATTTTGTAACAGTTTAATGTATCATCATAGCTCTCTGTAATTTTCGCCTCTCCATATAAAAATTTCGGTAGTGATATTTTCTTCCCAAGTATGTAAAACCATTGTTTTTTTGATAAGATGTGCATTGCTCCTTCTTTATCAACATAAAATGCAAGTGTTGATACAAGCAAATGCGGTTCAACAAAGTAATCAATAATTTCATGCTGTTTCGTATCCAAGTACATAACAGCATTGAAGTAACGTTTTTTGTTACCAAACAGAAACATCCGGTTCCACCTTACAAAGGTAGTTCCCTTCGCATCCTTTTCAGCAGTATTATGTATCGTAAACGGTACTTCTGTTCCTCTTTCTGAAAAGAACATGTGAAATTTCGATGTAACTCTTAAAAACATTTTGACAAGGAATGACCCTTTATTAATTTCATCCATTTTCCCTTCACCTATAAAACTATTGTTTTCCGTAATTGCATAACGTTTTTGTAATTTTGGATGTAGCTGCTGATAAGATTCTCCTAATAATCGTTCATAGATGCTAGCCACACATTTACCCCTTTCTTTTTCTCATACAATTTTTCGCTCTTGGTAAATCATCACTGTTCATATAACCAATAAATGATAATCCAATTAATATAAAATTTAAGGTAATGGGATTAAATGGTTGGATAAAACTCAAAATATTTATGAATCCTGCTGCAATGGTTAAACCAATTAAAATAATAATGTCTAACAGCAATAACTTCTGTTTTTGAAATGGCAACAACCATATGATCCCGAATCCTATTTCTAAAAAACCAATTATTTTAAGAGCAAGAATACTATTTTCGTTTGAACCACTAAGTACAGAAAGCATCCGTACCTCTTCTGGGTGATTAAATAATATTTTTGGCACAAGTCCTTGATACATCCATACAAAAGAAAGTATCAAACAAACAATCCAGTGAATAATCGATTTCTTTATTAGCAACCGAGGGTGAACCCCCTTTTCTAGCCATAACTTTAAAACGTCAAAACTCCATGCTGTAGCCCACCCTAATAGTGACCAAAATACATATGAATCTATCATTCTTCCTATACGGCCAAACCTCGTCTCATAATCATATTGCGTTTCAAAGCAAATCTTTTCTCCATTCGGTGTATACTTCCAATACCCCCTTCCTATTTTTATCAACGAAAGTTTACTGTCTGTCCAAAATTTTAGTGAAGATATTCTCTCCCCTGATTCCTTTCGTAATTGACCTACCGATTCCCCTTCTCCAGCTATCTCAAGCCCAAAACCCATTTTCGTTTTGTATAAAAAACGTTGCGGTTCACCTTCTTTTCTCTCTAAATACGATATTTCAGTAAACCGCGCATCCCACTCTGTATGTAACGTTAGATCTTGTGTATACTTCCATAGTTCTTCCATTGATGTTTCCATTTCTGCTCGAACATAAATTGGTTTCGGCCTCTTCACCCTCTCTCCCCCACTCCCTCTATATTACTAATGTATATATAAAATCCAATTCCATCTATATTTTTCAAATATTTCTTTTTATTTATTTAAAAAGATTAAATTTTCAAAATATTAATAAAGCACTTGATTTCCTAAAATATTTTAATTATTATAAAACAAATGTTACCAAATAACTTCATAAACCAAACACTCTCGCCCAAAACGTGAGATAGAGGTTGCAACGCTTATAAGTATTCTAAAGGAGACACAGAGATGTCTATGAGTTTAGAAAAAAGGAAGTGTTGCCGAAATTGATAAATTTCTCTGCATTTATCAATTGGGGCTGTTTTCGAATAGAAACAGAACTGTCATATATACAGACGTGTATATGTGAAGAGCTATCTACAAAAAAGAGATATCATGTTCTATATGATATTCCTTTTTTGGCGGTTTTTTTATTAGCTCCTTTTTCTGTTTCCCTTTTCCTGTAACAGCACCATCCTCACCTATTTGAGATGGTGTTTTTTGTTTTTCTTTCCGGTAACTACAGGAATACTTAGGGACTTGTATATCGCTCTTATATGTTTTTACACCTTTCCTAATTTACGAATAAAAAATGGATGAAAGAAGGAATTTGCAATGGAAACGATTGTTCAAAAATTCGGTGGTACTTCTGTCGGAAGTATCCAGCGCATTCAACATGTAGCAGATTTAATTATTGAAGAATATGAACGAGGGAACGGTGTTGTCACTGTTGTATCTGCAATGGGAAAAAGCACAGATGAGCTTGTTGCACTCGCTACCGCTATTAGTGAAAATCCGAGTAAACGTGAAATGGACATGCTCCTAACAACTGGCGAACAAGTAACAATTTCCTTATTAACAATGGCATTGCAAGCAAAAGGATATCAAGCTATTTCACTAACGGGCTGGCAAGCTGGTATTACAACTGAATCTGTACATGGAAGCGCAAGAATCACTGATATTAACACAGAACGTATTCAATCCTATTTACAAGAAGGTACGATTGTAATCGTTGCTGGCTTCCAAGGATTAAGTGGAGAGAACGAGGTTACTACACTTGGCCGCGGCGGTTCTGATACAACTGCTGTCGCATTAGCAGCTGCGCTGAAAGCGAAAAAATGTGATATTTATACAGACGTCACAGGCGTTTACACAACTGATCCCCGCGTTGTAAAAGACGCATATAAATTAGATGAAATTTCTTATGATGAAATGTTAGAACTCGCAAATCTTGGAGCTGGTGTACTGCACCCACGCGCTGTTGAATTTGCAAAAAATTATAACGTCGTTTTAGAAGTTCGTTCAAGCATGGAACAAGAAAATGGAACAATTGTAAGGGGAGAATGTAACATGGAACAACAATCAGTGGTAAAAGGTATTGCATTTGAAGATAACATTACACGTGTAACAATGAAAGGGTTAGAACAAGAATCACTTTCAACTGTTTTCTCTACACTAGCTACAGCTCATATTAATGTTGATATTATTATTCAAAGTATTACAAATGAAGGTACTGTACATCTATCCTTCTCTATTCATTCGAATGATTTAAAAGAAACACTCGAAGTATTAGAACAAAATCAAGAAACGCTTCATTATGAATCTGTAGAATATGAAAATCACCTAGCTAAAGTATCTATCGTAGGGTCGGGCATGGTATCAAATCCTGGTGTTGCGGCTAGCATGTTTTCTACATTAAAAGAAGAAAATATTCATATTAAAATGGTAAGTACATCTGAAATTAAAGTATCTGTTGTCATTGATCGCCTCCATTTAGTAGATGGTGTAGAAGCACTTCATCAATCATTTATGGCAAAAATTGAACCTATGGTACAAATGAATTAATTTGATGTTGAAAATAACAACAAAGAATCTTTCTTTGTTGTTATTTTTTTATCTAGCAAAATAGTATTATGTTACACTATTACATGTGAAATATTTTCCAAATATCTTTTAATAGATTCAAAAAACATGTAAAGGTGGATCCGTAGTGAGAATAGAAAAAATACTTTTAGTAGATGATGAACAAGGCATACTAGATATGTTAGTACTTACACTAAAAAAAGAAAACTTCTCTCATATAACAACCGCTACCAATGGAGCTGAGACATTAACTCTTATTAAAAATCATCCATTCGATATTATCTTACTCGATGTGATGCTACCGGATATTGATGGATTTGAACTATGCAGACAAATTCGAAACTATACAAATACTCCTATTTTATTTGTAACAGCGCGCTCGAGTGATTTAGATAAATTAACAGGACTAGGAATTGGCGGAGATGATTACATAACAAAACCATTTAACCCTTTAGAAGTTGCTGCCCGAATTAACGTCCAATTGCGTAGACAACATATGATACAAGAACTGCACAATGAAGAAAAATTTAACCTACATTTTAAATCCTTTTCTCTATATCCTAGCGAAGGATTGATAACAGTAAACAACGAACCTGTACATTGCACCGCTAAAGAACTAGAATTACTTACTTTCTTATGCACACACCCAAACCGAATTTTTACTGCTGAACAATTGTACGAGCAAGTATGGGGATTGACTTCTATGGGTGATGATAAAACAGTCGTCATGCATATCTCTAAATTACGTAAAAAAATAGAAGAAAACCCTAAATCACCTACATACATTGTCAATTTAAGAGGGATTGGTTATAAATTTATCCCACATACGAAGGAGCAATAATATGAAAATTGGTTTCAGATTAGGCTTCCATTTTATTCGCAGTTTATGTATCGGTACTTTTTTCATGGGTATTTTTATGGCAATCTTTATGGAAGGCATACTCCCTCTTATAGGAATAGGCAAAGATGACAAGGATACAGAAGCTCTTATCGTTTTTTCCCTCTTTATATGTACGCTTCTTATCGGCGCCATTGTATATGGGTGGCATATTAGTAAGCCTCTATTCCGAGTGATTTCTTGGATTAACCAACTAGCAGAAGGATCCTACGCGACGCCAGCAAATACAAAACAAATGTATAAGAAAAAAACAGGGAAATTAAAAGGGCCGTACCGCCTATATAAAGACGTCTTTCTAAATATAGAGCACTTAACAAATAGATTACGAGAAATAGAAACTGAACGTGAACAACTTGAGAAAATGAAACGGGAATGGATGGCAGGAATCTCTCATGATCTCAAAACACCACTTACCTATATTACAGGATACAGCGCGCTTATGTTATCACCAGATCATACTTGGAGTCACGAAGAAAAAGAAAAATTTTTACAAGAAATTCAGCAAAAGGGCGATCATATGAAAGAGTTAATTGAAGACTTAAACCTTTCCTTTCGTCTTCAAGATTCACAAATCCCATTAAGAAAAGAAGAAATAAACATCGTTGAATTTACAAGAAGACTGATAGCTGATATAACAAACGATCCACGCTCTCAGCATTATCATTTTAGTTTTGAATCAAGCAATACAAACATAATGATTCCAATTGATACAAAATTATTCCACCGTTCTTTACAAAACTTGTTTATGAACGCTATTTTACACAATCCGCCAGAAACAAAAATCCATACCTCTATTCTATTACAAGAAGATATACATATTATAATAGAAGATACTGGCGCTGGCATGGATGAATTAACCGTTCAAAACTTATTTAAGCAATACTATCGTGGGACAACTACAAATGTTTCAAATGAAGGAACAGGCCTTGGGATGACAATTGCTCATAAAATTATAACAGCACACGGCGGGACGGTTCGTGTTACGAGTAAAATCGGTACAGGTTCAAAGATTCATATCATACTCTCAAATCAATAGTCTTATGATAAGATTGCCTACATGAAATGAAACTTTCTTCTTTACATAAAAAAACCAATTTCTCCTTTTATAGAGGAGAAATTGGTTTTTTACTTTTTACAAAACTCTTGTATCAGCACCTTATTTTCAGCTTCCGAAAAAGATACCTACTAGAGAATAGATAATAATTGTAGAAAATAAAATCGTCATATGGAACAGAGAAAAAATAAACAACGATTTTGCCCATTTCTCTGAATCCATTTTTCTATAACCATAAATACTTAAAGCAAGCCATAGTATGCTTAAAAGAAGTGATACTAACATAAGACCAATACTTAATGACCCTAAAAGAATACTGATAATAATTAAAATCATTAAATACACGTTCGTTTGTATATATGTTCTTTTAACACCTTTTACTACTGGAAGCATCGGAACCTTTGCAGCCTTATACTCATCATGTTTACGAATGGCTATCGCATAGAAATGAGGCATTTGCCAAATAATCATGATAATAAAAAGACCGATAATAGCTGGATGCGTGATATCCGGATACATAGCAGCCCACCCGATGAGCGGCGGCATTGCTCCTGAAATACTTCCAATTTCCGTGTTATAAATTGTTCTTCTTTTGCTCCACATTGTATATGGTACGACATACAAAAATAAACCTAAAAATCCCAATAACGCTGCTAAATATGTCGTTAGCGCAAGAAATGCTAAACCAGAAATCATCATGACTATCCCAAGCCATAATACAGCTTTAAAACTGATTTCTCCCGTTACAGTCGGTCTATTTTTTGTTCTCTCCATAATCGAATCAATGTCACGATCATACAGATTGTTAAAAGCTCCTGCTGCTCCTATGATTAAAATCGAACCAATCATCGCAAATATAATTTCTGGAATTTTTTCAAACGGGCTAATTTTATATTTATATAAAGCCAATGTCAACCCAGCAAACATCGGGACCAAATTCGATTTAATAATTCCAGTCTTTACAGTTTGGGCTAAAATGTCCGATAACTGTCGTTTCGAATTTGTTAATTTTTTTTTTCTTCCCATGACACTCTGTACTCCTTTTCATCAGGCATTTCTACCATACATATAGTATTAACATACTCCTCGGTATATTAATACTATATGATATGCATGTCAAGAAAAAGAGAGTATACGTTGCGCCTTTGAAGGTTAATCTATGAGAATTGGAAAATTCTTATATAAATATCCCTGAAAAGGTATATTCAGTGAAAACATATTCTAAACAAATCTGAAATCACCGCTCAGAACATATCGTTTTTCATGCCTCCGTTATTTTTCATGCCTTAATTCAATCTTTCCTGTCATAGAATGCACGGTTAACTTTGTATCATTTTCTTTTCCAGTTCCTATATGACCTTTTACTTTATGATCGTTCCCTTTTTCACCAGTTGAAAGTGAAAATTCATTTTTGATTTTCCCCGCAGGTGTCGACAAATCAACCTCAAGACTTGTCGGCTCTTTTCTCAATTGTATATTTACATTAGATGATTCCGTTTTTATTTTACTTTCATTTTTTAGATTTGAAGCAGCGGATACATTCACTTCTCCTGTATTGTTTTGAATATCGAAGCTTCCCTCCACTCCTTGTAACGTAATCCCTCCTGATTCAGAAACCCCTTTTATACTGTTTCCTTTATAATCTTTTATTGTCATATCACTTGAATCGCTATACAAATTCAATTGCTTTGATGTTATATTCTCTCCTATTACTTCTCCTGATTCTGTTTTAATATCTATTTTTTCATATACTTTTTCGGGAAGATATATATGTACTGCAGCTGTTTTCAAATTCACAATAGACGACGAATTCTCTGTAATAATCTCTAGTTTCTCCCCATCTTCTTTTACTTTTAGATCTTTCATCTCTCCTGTATCCACCTTAATATCTTTTCCTGTTGTAGAGTGAAGTTTAATATTTTGTCCTACTGTTTTTACATAAATCTCATTTATATTTTCCGCAGCGAACTTTTTGGAGACTGGTGCTTCATTCCCTTTCTCATCACAAGCTACTAAACTCAAAATCATTGTACTTATAAATGAAAACAAATATATTTTCTCTTTGATAGTTCTCATTCCGTCACTCCTTCTTGGCTATTTATTTAAATATTAGCCGTAACCTTCCCATTTGCTGCAACTGTCCGACCAATGCGATACATAGTAATAAAATAGATAGCGTAATATACATAATCACATATGATGTTGATATTCCTAAAAAATCTACATATGGAAGATGATTCACTGGCCCTAAATACCATAAAAGCATATACACCACTTCAAACAATTTACGTGTCCTACTCCATACTCCAAATGCTAAGGCTAGCGTTGGAATAAATACTATACCGCTAAGCCAAGAAAGCAAGAGCGAAATATCTTCAATTAATATAAATTGAATGATAACACCACTAGAGATAATAAAACCCACTATAATACCTGAAATCCATGTTGCAAAAAACTTATAAAATGGAGAACAACTCGACATAATAATTTGATCCGTACCGTAGTATGTTTCTCTCGTCATCATTTGTGACCAAATTGCAATGGGCCAAATTAGAATAAGAGCTATCCACTCTCTTGCTATATGTACTGGACATATCAAGCCAAATGCTATAAACCCAGCTGCAAGAACGTACCACCAAACTGTAAAGCCTTTTAACATAATAGATAACTCCGCTTTGATTAATAGAAACATGTTTATTCCTCTTGTCTTCTTAATCGTAGTAAATATAAAATTGTTCAAATTTTTCTCATTCACAATGGCAGACTGATATTTCTTCTCAAACTCTTCTTCCTTTTCCTTCACTTTAGAGCATGTACGAAATCTATTAAAAATAAGAGAAGTGATCCAAATGAATAAAAGCGCCACCCCAAGCCAAGTCAAGCTTACGACAAACATTCCAGGATTCCAATCTACTCCATTCCAATCAAATGTTTGTATCGCTCCCTCAACAGGGTTATATCCAAATCCTCCCTCGCCATTTTCTTTTAAAAATCCATACTCGCTAACCGCATCATGTATCATATCTGAACGAATCATTCCTAAACCAAATACATCTAAATAACGATTTGGTACTTCAAAAGACAAAATCGCTAATAACACCCATAAGAAAAAGAATACGATATTACCGATCACACCATTCAAACCAGGAAATATATCAAAAAAGGTTGTTAACGCAGCGAGAAGCAGAAGTGAAGGAAACACAATATAAATAAGTGGGTACAAATAACCACCTAATTGAAATGAAAGATCTTCTCCACGTATAAATTGCATTGCGATAAAAGCAACAATTAATACCATCTTAATCACTACTAATACAATAAAATTAGAAATTGTTTTCCTAAAAATATATCGAAAATTGCTTATCGGTGAAGCAGCAATTAATTGCCCAACGCCTAATCGCTGCTCGTCTGAAATTTGGCTCCTTAATACATAAAAGCCGAGTAACCAAATAAATAAAGCAGATGTCATCGCCCCCATACCACCAAGCCAATTTGAATTATAAATCCCCCTCACTCCGCCAAGATAAAATACTTCATATCCCGCTGAGGCTGCCGGTACACAGGCATATCCAAAAAGAATCGTTACGCCGATTACAATTAAAAATGAATAACTTCTCATTTGTTTTCTAACATCATTTTTAATAACGTAAAATAGATTATATACATTGTTCAATTCGGGTTCCTCCCTTCGCAGAAACATAATACAAATAAGCATCTTCTAAAGAAGCTGGGATCATACGTGCCGCCTTACTAGGAGCATGAACCGAAATAATCCGAGCATGAATGCCATCAGTCCGATGAACAGCACCACTTACTATATATTTCTTTTGAACATGGTGTAGTTCTGAAGCTGGGATCACCTCTTCCCAAACTTTTCCCTCGACACGTTTTAATAATTGTTCAGGTTCCATATGAGCTAATACATTTCCTTTTGATAGTAAAGCAATATTCGTCGCACTGGATTCAATATCTGTTACAATATGCGTTGATAAAATAACAATTCTATCTGCAGAAAGAGTTGACAATAAATTTCGAAATCTAATTCTTTCTTCAGGATCCAATCCTACTGTTGGCTCATCTACAATTAATAGTTTGGGATCATTTAATAAAGCTTGTGCAATGCCAACTCTTTGTCGCATTCCTCCAGAGTAGTTACCTAATAGTCGTTTTCTATCATTCGTTAAATTCAGTGCTTCAAGTAGTTCATTAATTCGCTTTTTTGAAGAGTTCATGGCTAAACCTTTCATCGCTGCGATATACTCTAAAAACTCAACCGCATTCATATTTGGATATACCCCAAAATCTTGTGGTAAATAACCAAGCTGTGAACGTAACAACTTTGGTTTCTTTTGAATGTTTTCCCCATTCCATATCACACTACCATTCGTCGGTTGTTCAATTGTTGCTAATATACGCATAAGAGTAGATTTCCCTGCCCCATTTGGTCCTAAAAGCCCTAATACACCAGGCTTTACATGTAAACTACAATCATTCAACGCTACTTTCCCGCCGTACCGTTTCGTTACATGATCAATTATTAATTCCATTCCTGTTTCCCCCTCACCTTATGAAATAAGTGCAAGTTTTTTCACTTACGTTTTCTTATTTTCATTGTAGGTGGTGAAAGTAAAATCTAAGTAAAATCTAGAGAAAATCATCTTAAAATATACATTGAAACTTAAATCATTGGGAATATTCTTCATCCCCTACTAATTATCAGCCCGTACTAACCCGTATTTTATTGTCTGGTCACCTCTCACCTCATTTTTTTCACTGAATTACGAGGTAGGAATTTTACTGTTAGTTTATATGAGATAAAACTTCTAAAACTCAATATATGTTCTAAAAAAAGATTCCGAAACAGATTATTTTTGACTCTGTTTCGGAATCTTTTTTCACACCTTATTCCTTTCAACAATAATTCTTAAAACCTAAAATATAGAATGTAATAACAAACCTACTAACAACCAAAACATTCCTATTTTTCCCTCTACAAAACTCTTTTCAATTATAGAATAGCATGCTTTGATGATACCTATTGAAATATATGCTAAATTAATGTTTTAATCTGTTCCTACATACATATTTCCCGTATATTTTTCATGGTATTTAATCACCTATATAATAAAGTAAATCTTTAATCAACAGGAATTTACCGCCCATTAATGTATAATAAAGTACAAACAGCAAACAAATTTATATTTTCTCAAATACAAGCAAACATGTACTATTTGACAATGCTATTTGTTCACCTTGCTCATCAAATAATGTAACTTTCGATGATAAATGTTCTATATAGCCTTCTAAAAGGTACTGCTTTGCTTCGATTACTTTTACATTCTCTGAACCTACAACATTCTCTACAAAGTCAATATACTCTTGAAGGGTAAATACACCAAATTGTTCCTGTACTTCATGTGGGTATGCTTCCTCCCCCCACGTATACGTATATAAGAATTCCATTGCATCGTTAACCGGCATCCTTACCCGATCCACGTCTAATGTATTAACTTGAATTTGTCTTCCTTTAAAATCACGTTGATAGTTTTTTAAGAAAGGCATTGCGGCTTCATCATGAAACTGCAATTCACACCATCCTTCACCTTCTGTTTTTACTCCATCACGAATAATCCAACGTCCCCCAGGAGTCAATATTTGAAATACACTCTTCACTAAACGTTCCATTGTTGCAATATTAAACTTCTTACCTTCTGTTTCTCCATAAGAAAAGATTTCATGATTCACTGAGCCACAATGAACTGTAGAAATACTTTCCGGATGAAATGTTTCTGCAAGGTGTAAAGCATCGCCTAGTTTAACTTCCCAGTCGTAGCCTTTTTCGTATTTATCATTTGTTAACTTTTCAATTACATTTCGTGACAAATCTACACCAATAACCGATTTATTCGGATAAACTTCTTTAAATTTATTCATCATTGCGCCCCCACCGGGACCAATTTCTACTATTATATCTCCTACTACATACGGAAGAACCGCAACTTTATCATCTACACTCCCATTCATATGCGAAAGATATTCGTCCTCATTTTCCAACCGATCGAAAACATCCCGGCGTAAGCCAAATATTTCACATAACATCATGACTGCTTGTTCATAATGAGCATTATTTTCTTTTTTACAAGCTAAACAAAACTCAATGAGTGTTTTTCCAACTTCACTTGTTCCAAAACCAATTGTTAATACATTTTCAGTTTCCTTTAATTCAGGATACATTTCTGATTGAGGAGTTTGAGTCATATTTAGCAATTCTACTATTGATACACTTCGCAATACTTTTTCAATTGCTCGTTTCGTATAAATATTTAAGTATTTTTCCCCCTCTCTCTCATAATACAATGCGTCCATAAGAGGCTGGAAACTGATATGATCTACATTCTTCTCAGTAATACGTTGGTAGACTAATGCAAATACTTTCACGAACTCTTCAAAACTAAAATGAGTTAATGCTGCTTCTACATACCAAAGGTCATAATTAAATAGAACTGTAAACATTTCTTCTAACCTATCATTCATAATTGAATCATATTCTTGAACAAAATATGTATGATTAGGTGAAGCATTCATACGTAACCGCCGAATTCGTTCCTTTACACTATATTCAATCAGGTCTCCAGAAAGTATTTGTTCAATACGTTCATATACCTCTCCTTTTACTCTTGTCCATAACTTATCCGATACCCCAGTAATAATACATTCATTTAAAACACGAAGCACATCACGCAGTTCATCCTTTTGAATCACACCTTGCTTCCATAATCTTACCAATTCGTTATGAGAATTCATGGATACTTCTCCTCGTAATACTTGCCCTATTAATCCATGTGTACGAATAAGTGTAAACGTTACATCATCATATGGAAAATAGCGTCTATAAATATAAGCTGAATCTTCATTATGCGCTAAAAACGATACCCCCAAATCCTTCCACTTCTTGCGCTGCGTTACAGAACCACACTTTGGTACTTCACTCCAGCACAATACAGTTTCTACACGAGCACGAATACCATATGAAACATTCATTTTTTCTAAATGCCTTAGCGTCCGTTCCACATACTCTAATACACTCCGGTAATTTCTTTCTATACTTACTGTCCCATATTCTTCTAATAAAAACCCTAACCATATATTTGCTTCTTTCGTATATATGTTTCCGTTTCTTGCTTCTTCTATTGCATGTAAACTATGTAGCATACTCTTCTCCCCTTTTGGTTATTCAATGCACATTCTGTCAGAGACATCTATAAAGCAAATGCGTAATCTGTACCCTAATAGACTCATGATTCCATACATGTTATTTCAAACTTCAGTCTAGCATACAATAGCTGTTATTTCTTTTGATCATGTACGGTATTCCAATTTATGAAACGTAAAAAAACATCCAAAAATATCATGTGTCTCTTTTCTTCTGCTTTATCTTCAACAGAAAAAGATAACCTTTGATATTTCGGATGCTTTTTTGAAGAACTTCACACTTCAAAACCATTAAAAAGGTAAATCGAATTTAAATCATTCTTTTTGTAGACTTACAAATCGTCATGTTCAAAAAATAATTCAATTCATTTTTCATTAAAATAAATGAATGTTTTCCTTCTTACATGCCTCACGCATTTCATCAGGCCATACAGAAGATTGAACTTCACCGATATGCGCTTTACGTAAGAAGTACATGCACATTCTTGATTGCCCAATACCACCACCAATTGTAAGTGGAAGTATGTCTTCTAAAATACCTTTATGGAAATCGTAATCACGTTTGAAATCTTCACCTTTCTTTGTTAACTGCTCATCAAGTGATTTACTATCAACACGAATCCCCATTGATGATAATTCAAATGAAGATTGTAGTACTGGATGCCAGAATAAGATGTCCCCGTTTAATTTCCAATCATCGTAGTCAGATGCGCGTCCATCATGTTTTTCACCAGAGCGAAGTGCATCACCAATTCCGATAATAAAGACTGCCCCGTGCTCCTTCGCAATCGCATGCTCACGATCTTTCGGCGTTAACTCTGGATATTTATCTTCTAATTCTTGAGACGTAACAAATACGATATCTTCTGGTAAATACTTTCCAAGGAACGGGTATTTTTCAAACAAATGATCTTCTAAATCTTTGAATATTCCATAAATTGTTCGTACTGTTTCTTGTAGGTAATCCACTGTACGCCATTCTTTTTGAATGATTTTTTCCCAATCCCATTGGTCAACATAAATCGAATGCGTTTCATCAAGTTCCTCATCACGGCGAATCGCGTTCATGTTTGTATATAAACCTTCACCAACTTCGTAACCATATTCATGCAGTGCAAGTCGTTTCCATTTCGATAGTGAATGAACAATTTCTAATTCTTCTCCTGAATGAAGCATATCAAATTCAATTGGACGTTCTACACCGTTTAGGTGATCGTTTAGACCTGATTCTTTCGTTACGAATAGTGGTGCAGATACGCGGAATAGTCCAAGACGTTTTGCTAATTGATCCTCAAAAAATGTTTTAACTTCCTTAATTGCGATTTGTGTCTCTCTTACTGTCATTAATGATTGATACATGCCTATTTCCTCCTAAAATGTTTGGATGTAGTGAAAAGAAGCCAACAAAAAAAGCCCTTCTTTCCCAAAAAAACTGGGACGAAAGGCTTTGGTTCCGCGGTACCACCCAAATTAGCAACAGAGGTTGCTCACTTATTCAGTACGGAGATTAGAGAAATCTCGATACTGTTCTTCTTGTAACGGCGAAGTTCCCGGCTAAGTCTACTTTCCCCTAAAGGATTTCGGTTAGCGACTCCAGGAGGTTCTTCATAACAGGCTTCATATCAGGCTCACACCACCCCTGACTCGCTTTGACTACGTCCTACTACTACTCGTCCTTTCACAGTCGTTTTGTTGTCACATCTCTGAAACATTTTATTAATGATTATTCTATACAAAAAAATAAGAAAGTCAACAAAAATTTGAAAATATTTTTCAATTCTTTATTTTATTTCTTTATCGATTCTTTAAAACCTTATGAGAGTTATCGCTTCTTTTGTGGCTTCGCTCCGAAAAACACTTTACCTAAAGTAGCCATCATATATATGACAAGAAGGGTAAGCGTTCGAAAAATAGAATCCATTGTATTTCTCATCATTTTCAGTTCCTTTGTACTTCTTTTCATATGTATAACGTTCTACAATTTGAATAGATCTATGCAAATTTTGATAATGATTTCATAATACATCAAATTACTGCCGATTTTATGATATACTATATCATTCAGTTGTTTGTTCTGATTCATAACGAATAGGAACAAACATAGTCATAGCTCGAGATTATGTTTCAAAGACATTGACTGCTATCAAAGTAGATTTTTTATAGAATAGTAACGGAGTGATAATATGAGTAAAGCAAAAGCTAAGAAAGGTACCGGTCAAGGAACAGGAAGTAAAGGCTGGAACCGTTGGCAATCTAGTGCTAAGAAAAAGAAAAATGCGAAACCTTATAAAAGTAAAGGTACAAAAAAATAACTAAAAACCCTCGTGAAAAGTAAGTGTAAATCATATTTCTGAAATACAGCCTGAGTTTAACTCTACGTATAATTTAATTACAAAAAAGGGCATTACTTTAAAATAAAGTTTGTTCAAAAGTACCTATAAATCATATTTATGCAAAAAGCTGCTTCGTATTTAACAAGCAGCTTTTTGCATTTCATCCTTCTTTTTCTGTAACTGGTTTCATATATTTGACGTTCCACCTTGAAATCGCTTACGTAATCGTTTTCATCCTATACAATAAAGCTATCAAATCTTAATAGGTGGCAAAAATGGGTGCAAAAAAAGCATACGATTTTCTAGCATGTTGTATTGTGGTTAAATCAAACGTCGATAGACGATTATGGAATAGAATTGAAACAAAGAGAGAGGGCGGGATAGTATGAAAAAATCACCTACTAATCCATGGCTTATTGTCCTCGGTACAGTCATTGTACAAATGGGACTTGGAACGATATATACATGGAGCTTATTCAATCAGCCTTTAGTGAGTAAATACGGATGGAGTCTTAACGCTGTTGCTATAACCTTCTCAATCACTAGCCTTTCTTTAGCATTTTCAACCTTGTTTGCGAGTAAATTACAAGAAAAATGGGGACTTCGTAAACTCATTATGATATCTGGATTAGCATTAGGAATTGGATTAATACTTAGTTCACAAGCTTCCTCATTACTAATGCTTTATGTACTAGCAGGAGTTGTTGTAGGTTATGCAGATGGTACAGCTTATATTACTTCACTATCTAACTTAATAAAATGGTTTCCAAAGCGTAAAGGTTTAATTGCCGGTATATCTGTCTCTGCATATGGTACAGGTAGCTTAATATTTAAATACATTAATGCAAAATTAATTGATTCAGTTGGTGTATCGCAAGCATTTATATACTGGGGTGTAATTGTTACAACTATGATCGTGCTTGGCGCTTGTTTGATCCGTCAAGCATCTGAACAAAGTACGGCTCATGCAACAAACAGTCAAGACTATACAACAAAAGAAATGCTGCGCACAAAAGAAGTGTATCTGTTATTCATTATGCTATTTTCATCATGTATGAGTGGTCTATACTTAATTGGTATGGTAAAAGACATTGGTGTTCAACTTGTAGGGCTTAGTGCAGCAACAGCAGCTAATGCTGTCGCTATGGTTGCAATCTTCAATACTATCGGTCGAATCATTCTGGGACCGTTATCAGATAAAATCGGCCGTTTAAAAATTGTTACCGCAACATTTATCGTGATGGCTATATCTGTCTTCGTTCTCAGCTTTGTAGATTTAAATTATGGCATTTATTTCGTCTGTGTAGCAAGTGTTGCGTTTTGCTTCGGTGGAAATATCACTATTTTCCCAGCTATTGTTGGTGATTTCTTCGGTATGAAACACCATAGCAAAAACTACGGAATCGTGTATCAAGGCTTCGGTTTTGGAGCACTCGCAGGTTCATTTATTGGTGCACTTTTAGGTGAATTCAAACCTACTTTCATGGTAATTGGCGTATTATGTGTCATTTCACTTATTATCGCTATTTTCATTCAAGCACCTAAACAGCAAAAAGAAACACAAGAAAATTATCACAGTGCGGCGTAAGCATTCCAAATTTTCATTTCATGATACTTATCATAATAAAAAAGCGATTCTTTCATCAATAAGAAAGAATCGCTTTTTTTACTATGTTAAATCATAAGAATTTCCCTAATCTCTTCTTCCGTAATAGAGGAGAATTTTTCTTTCCCTGGCTCAATCACTTCTGCAATTAAATGCTTCTTACTCTCTTGTAGCTCATTCATTTTTTCTTCAATTGTGCCATGTGCTACTAATTTGATTACTTGTACAGTATTCTTTTGTCCCATTCGATAAGCACGATCTGCCGCTTGCTGTTCGACCGCAGGATTCCACCATAAATCGTATAATATAACAGTATCAGCCCCAGTTAAATTCAGCCCTGTACCGCCTGCCTTTAAAGAGATAAGAAATAAATCGCCTTCCCCCTCATTAAATCGATTGCATAGTTCTACACGCTCAGCTGGCGGCGTATTCCCATCTAAATAAAAATATGGTATAGCTTGACGATTTAATTCACGTCCAATAATGGAAAGCATCTTCGTAAATTGTGAAAAGATAAGAATTCTTTTCCCAGTACTTCTGCACTCCTCTACAATTTCAAGTAGTTGTTCAAACTTAGCTGAACTTCCTTTGTAATCGTCTACAAACAAACCTGGGTGACAACAAATTTGTCGAAGTCTCGTCAAACCAGCTAAGATTCTAATTTTATTTTTACGCAATGTATCTTTATCTAAATGCTTTAACGTTTCTTCTCTCAATTTCGCTAAATAAGCTGCATATAATCGTTTCTGTTCTGGAAGTAATTCTGAAGACTGCAAGTGCTCAATTTTCTCTGGCAACTCTTTTAATACATCTTCTTTCAAGCGACGCAATACGAACGGCTTTACCCGCTTTGCGATGCTCTCGCGCCTTAAATCTCCAAACTCTTTTCTTCCTGGAAGCAATTCCGGGAATACTACATTGAAAATAGACCAAAGTTCCTCTAAAGAATTCTCGATAGGCGTTCCGGTCAGTGCAAAACGATACTCTGCTTGAATCGTCTTCACTGCCTTTGCGGTTTGCGTCATATGATTTTTAAACGCTTGTGCCTCATCAAGAAATAACGTATGAAACGGCTGGGCATATAGCCTTACATCCCTTCGTAATAAAGGATATGACGTAATAATGACGTCATATTTTATAGCATCTTTTAAAATCTTTCGGCGCTCCGCCTGATTCCCATCTACAATAACAGCTCGTATATTTGGAGTGAATTTTTTCAACTCACTCAGCCAGTTATAAATTAAAGAAGATGGTGATACAACTAGTACAGGTAGTTTCTTCTCTCGAATTTCAGGTAAAACCGAAGCGATAAAAGCAATACTTTGCAGCGTTTTTCCGAGGCCCATATCATCTCCTAAAATACCACCAAAACGGTAATGTGCCAGTGTTTTCATCCACTCGAATCCCTCTTTTTGATACTCTCTAAGCACTGAAACTAAGCTGTCTGGTGCAGCAAATTTCATATTTTTAGGGTTTCGAATGTTTTCCATTAATTGTTGAACGGATTGATCTAAATTGAGAACATTTCCTTCTTGAAGTGAGCTCATCCATTTCACACTGCGCACAAGAGGTACTTTCACTTCTTCTCCTTTTAGAAATTCCTTGCGAATACCCGATTCCTTTATAAACTGATTCACTTCATTAAATTCTTTGCTCTCCAGCGATAGTAAAGAACCGTTTGCTAACCGATAATATTTCCGTTTCTCCTCAAGCGCTGCCAATACACCTTTAATTTCAGCTTCTGGAATCCCTTTTATATCAAAACGAAATGCTAACCAATCAATTCGTTCTTTCCGCCTCACTCTTATAAGAGGTCCACTGTTCCCTCGATGAATACGCAATTTAATAGCCGTCGTTGCATAAATATCAAGTAAACTCTTTAACGTCGGGACAACATGGTATAAGAAATGATATTCCGCTTCTTCATTGTGCATAAAATAACCGCCTTCAGTCCTCGCAAAGGTGCTATCATTCATAATCTCTATAATTTCTCGTTCTTTTTTCTCATCCCGATTGAAGACAGAAGGTTGTCCATCCTCTTCTAACGGATTGATAACCACATTTCCATATTGAAATTCTAGTCCTGCTAATAAGCGATTTTTAACTCGGTCTAAAAATAGTTTCGCTTTCAAAGGAGGTGTTTCCACATGCTCCGATATAACCTCGTCAATTCGAACATTTCCTAGCTTCATTAAACCTGGTACTACCTTCGCTACAAAATGCTCCATTTTCTCAGCAGAAATATGAAATTGATTACTACGAGAACGATTCATCATTCTTTTTAATTCAATGAGTCGATTACAATCTTCCATGTTTAAATGATATAGCTTCCCTTCAAAAAGAGCATAACCATATGTATCCATTACTTCAACTTGTTGTACTCCATCAATTTGAAGTGTATACCCTCCATTTGTCCCTTTATTGAACTCAAAATCTAAGGGTAGTAACCCTTTTGAGACATGTACACCATGAAATGATTTCCCATCATAGTGTAGCCTTACAAATGAAGTACTAGAAAGCAGAGAAAGCATTTCCTTCCAAGAAGCTGGTGGAATTAAAATCATACTTTCATTTTGTTCAGAGCTCATTTGCAACGATTCTACATACATTTTTTCATTCCGATACATTTGAATCAGCAGTTGAATAACAGCATCCGTTTCTTGTTGAAAGCTGTAGACCTCTGGTATATACGTAAAATCATTTGAACATATAAAAGGCTCTCTTTGTTCCACTCTATTAAGAAACTCTCTAATTTTATAGACAGGATATAATTTCTCTAACTTTACTTGAATCCCAAACAACGTTCCCCCACTTTTTGAAGCAACTGGAGTACAAACGAATTCCACATCTAGTATTTTTCGTGTATCAAATCGATGCTGCTTACTTTTTGGTCGCAGCGGCTTTTCATCAAATAAATCCAATATACCATTCGCTAGTTGAGTATCTCTAGCGTTCGTGGAATTCTTTTTTGAATTAGCTTCTAATGACCCACCACCTTGTTGAAAATTATTCATATATAGTAATGCAGCTGCAATATGTTGACAGTATGTATGAAACGAAGCTAGTGAAGGGCAAGTGCATTCCCCAACAACATCACCATTACCACCAGTTTCTATCTTGACATAGAAATCTTCGTTTCCTTTCACTATTGCCTCGCAAATATTTCTCTGAGCATTATAATTTGTAATATCAACCTTGTTCGTCTTATAATAGGCCTCACCTTTTTTATATGAGGTTTCTCCACATAACTGTTTAATTATTGTTTTATTTAATGTAAAGCTCATTATTTTGACCCTTCCCTAAACATACAAATTTATCTTTCTTAACGTTATATAAAAAAAACATTAGAATACAAGCATTTCTAATGTTTTTTATCTACTCTTATACAACATTTTACATGCATACACAGTAATATCAAACAGCAATTCCTTAAAACAATCAGTTTAAACTTCAATTATTATAGGAAGAATCATTGGTTTTCTTTTTGTATGTGAGTATACAAACTTTCCAAGTACTTCTTTTATTTCTTTTTTAAGAACATTCCACCTACTAACGTTTTCTTTTTGTAAGTTATTAATGGTTGTTACAACTAATTGGTTAATGCTCTGCAAAAATTCTTCCGAATCACGAACATATACAAATCCACGAGAAATCGTATCCGGGCCAGAAATAATTTTTCCTTCTGTTTTACTAAGAGTGATCACTATCACAAGCATACCATCTTCAGAAAGCTGTTTACGATCGCGTAAAATAGCGTTTCCAACATCACCAATGCCCAATCCATCTACATATACATTCCCTGCAGATATTCGTCTAGAGTTCCAAGCGACTTGCTTCTTTATGTCAATAACATCACCATTACTAATAACAAAAATATTCTCTTTCTTAACGCCAACGGACTCTGCTAATAGGCTATGATGGTGTAACATTCTAAATTCACCATGAATAGGAATGAAATATTTAGGCTTCATTAAAGTAAGCATTAATTTTAATTCTTCTTGATAGGCATGTCCAGAAACATGCATTCCCGTTGAACTCCCCGACCCATAAATCACATTGGCTCCCAATAAAAATAAATTATCTATAATACGTGAAACATTACGTTCATTTCCTGGGATAGGAGTTGCAGATAAAATGACAGTATCTTCTGGCAGAATATCTACCTGTCGATAGTTTCCACTGGCTAAACGGGATAAAGCAGCCATAGGTTCACCTTGACTTCCAGTACAAAGAATAGCTACCCTTTCTGGATCCATTTGATTGATCTCATTTGCATCTATTAACATTCCCTCAGGAATATTCAAATAACCTTGTTCTAGAGCAACAGACACTACATTTACCATACTTCTCCCAAGCAAAGCAAGCTTTCTATTCGTCTTTATAGCTGCATCTACCACTTGCTGTACACGATTAACATTAGAAGCAAAGGTAGAAATAATGACTTTTCTACGAGCTTTGATGAACACTTCTTCAATGCGCTCACCAACAGATCGTTCTGATGGAGTAAATCCAGAACGTTCTGCATTCGTACTTTCAGAGAGTAAAGCTAAAACGCCATCACTTCCGATTTTAGCCATTTTATGAATATCTGGATATTGATTATTTACAGGCGTCAAATCAAATTTGAAGTCGCCTGTATGTACTACAGTACCTTCTGGTGTATGAAAAGCAATACCAAGGCAGTCAGGAATACTATGATTCGTTTTAAAAAATGTCAAACTAATTGAACCAAACTCAATAACCGATTCAGAATCAATAACAAATAGTTGGGTCGAATTTTGAAGCCCATGTTCTTTTAATTTAATACCAATTAAACCGATTGTTAATTTTGTTGCATAGATTGGTACATTCAATTGTTGTAATAGATACGGGATACCTCCAATATGATCTTCGTGTCCATGAGTAACAACTAAACCTCGAATTTTATCCTTGTTTTCTTGCAAGTATGTAATATCCGGGATAATCAGATCAATTCCTAATAAACTTTCATCTGGAAACTTAGAACCGCAATCAATTACCACAATATCGTTTGAATATTGTACGGCATACATATTTTTCCCTATTTCATTTACTCCGCCTAAAGCAAAAATGGATAGTGTATGTTCTACTGTGCTCAAAATTACCCCCCCTATGGGAAAACATTCAAATATATTCGAAGAAATATGGAATTCTTTTTATGATTAACCCATTTAACTAAAGATTATTCTGATTTATAGCCGAATGAATATTTTTCCTTATGTTATAAAACATGTTTTTCCTTAGCTTTACTATTTATATAAACATAACAGCGATTATTCCGCCTATCTTCCATTTGGATTGATTTTCTTCCATATAGTTATTAATTTTAGAAATTAAAAAATCGCCTTATTAAAGGCGATTTTTATTTTTTGCTTTTTCCATTCTTTTTAATCAAGAAGTATCTGTTAAAATTACATACAATGTTCTGCATTAACATTAACGTGTTTCTTTTTCTCTTCTTCTAAGACCAAATAAACCTAATAGTCCTAATAAACCAAACCACGCCCAATTATTACTATCATTACGATCATTATTCAAATCATTTGTTGTATTTACATTTCGAGTTCTCATATCATTATTAACTCTATTCATATTATTATCATTAACTCTATTCGTAATATCATTATTATTAATTCGATTCATGTTATTGCCATCGTATTCAGCATGGACATTTGTACCAAAAACCATAATAGCTATCACTAATGCTCCTAAAATAGATGATATTTTTTTCATGTTTACCCTCCTTTCATAATTAGTAATGTCTCCAGCTTATTTGGGTATTATTCGTTCAAGGCTATATAAAACCGATTCGTTTAAAAATATGTGGATCATTTGAATAAAAGCACCTCCAAAACATGATAGACTAGCTGTTCTTAATGAAGATAAAACCAATTTGTCATGGGGGTATTGCATCGATTTTATGTTGATAATTTCCTGTATTTTTTTTAAAGTATCAACACAACCTAATATAGAGTATGTTAATAAATATTTTATCCTTACTTACAAAGTAAAAAATGGAGGGACACTAATGAAACATATTGTGGCCTTATTAATTAAATATACTGCTGTTAGCGCTGTACTACTCATGATATTAGCTATTTTTCAAGATATCTCAATCCCTAGGGTATTGTTTATTTCTTTAGCAATTACAGGGGCAGCCTATTTAATAGGAGATTTGTTTATTTTACCTCAGTATGGAAATACGGTTGCTACAATTACAGATTTTGGGTTGAGTTTTTTAGGAATCTGGTTGTTAACTTATCTTCTTACAAATATAGATTTAACTCGTAATATTACAGCATCTTCCTTTTGGGCAGCTCTTCTCATTGGTATAGTAGAAATATTTTTTCATATTTACATGAAAAGAATGGTTTTACATGAAAATGAAGATTTACGTCCGTCATCTAACATACATCATCGCGATAAGTATGCTATGGAGTTTTCAGATGAATATGTGGATCACTCTAAAATACAAAAAGTGCATTCATCTGAAAAAATGGAAAATACAAATGATAAACTAAAATAAAAAAGCGGCCCTCGGCCACTTTTTTATTTATTCAGTTAAGCTTGTTCAGAATTTCGAACATGTAACGGTGGAGGAACTACCCAACCCTTTTTCTTACTTAGACGTAGTAAAGTTGCCCCTGCTTGCGCTTTTTTCATATGGAATTGTCCAAAGAGCATCCCTACATCTTCTCGAAGGCACTTTCCCATAACTTGACTACAAGTTACTAGTCCTGCTGCAAGACCCGCAGAAACAGCTGCTGCAATTTCAGCATCGTTAATGCGTGCACCAGGAGGAATATCTTCAATAGAGGCAACAGGTCTTTCTGGAGGTGCTGGTGGTAAAGCTACTCCGTTTACCTTTAAAAGAGTTTTTAGTTCTTCTATTTCAGAAGTCATATCATTCTCAATTAGGTTTTCTAAGAACTTCTTTAAATCCTCATCACCAGTGTGATTAATATATACTTGGTGTCCAGCAACCGCTCCCTGTGCCGAAAGAAGATAACTCCAAATGTCAAATACTTCTCCATAATGTAAAGGTTCGTTCTGGGGATTTCCACTTAATACACCCATTTTAAGATGCCTCCCTTTAGAAAATATCATAATAAGTATACTTTTTAATATGGAAAATATATTTTTAAGTATGTTTGTTCCTACAAAGAAATCCTTATAACTCATGGGAAACACCTTACCCATAATTTATGTCGTTTATTTTAATAAAATTTCCCCAAACAAAATACTCAAAGATTATCATTTGAGTATATCAACAATCTTTGAGAAAAAATCAATTGTTATGAGGGTCTATTTCATAAACTAAATATACTTAAAGAAAATATATCTAATATGCTACTACTTACTGTAATTAACTATTTTTTAGATAAAATCAGTGAGTAAATCTACCACCAAGTTGCTGTTCAGCTAATGCTACTAGACGTTTTGTGATTTCACCACCAACAGATCCATTTGCACGAGATGTTGTGTCTGCACCAAGTTGTACGCCAAACTCTTGTGCAATTTCATATTTCATTTGATCAATTGCATTTTCTGCACCTTGAATTAATAATTCATTACGGGTTTTGCTATTATTGTTTGCCATGTTATATCACCTCCTGTGTTTTTAATATGCTACGAATCATCGAAAAATAAATATCCCTTTTTTTGGTATTTTTAACTTTCCAGTTTGAAAGTATAAGTTTCAGCTTTCCCCTTAAAATATAGCTGAGAGGCACAAGAAGAGGACCTGTTTTAAAATCGTTTCATAATAAGGTTTGTATGTTATTCTTCTTAATCTTCTTCTTCTCTCTGTTTAAAATTAAAACGAAAGAAAGTAATAAACAAATGAAATTCATACAATAAGTATTCAGGACGTAAACGAACTACACGAAATATTGACATTTTAAAATGTATATACAACAAAATCAGTTGTTATGATTGGAGTAGCGTAAGATCTAGTTCTATAAGATCTATTAAAACAAGATATGAAGATCTCTATGAAACATTGTCAAGACTTGTAGAACCTACCGTCTTAATAAAAAAGTGAAATAAATGAATAAGGATAAATTCATACAAAATATTATAGGTATGATACCAATGACAGATTGTATTATTCAAAAATACTAACAAAAGGGCTTTTACCATCAAAAAAGAACTGATCCAATTATATTTAAAAAACATTATTTTTGTATTAATATTTCAGACGAGTGACAAAATAAATATGGAATATAGATTGTAATTTTTCACCATCCCTATTAACTACTACATCTGTTTTAAGGAGGATTATCATGAGAAAAGACAAAAATTTTGACCGTAATAATCGTAACATGGATAACAAAAAACAACAGTTGAATGTAAACGCAAACCTTGAGTTCGCAAATGAAAATGACGCTCAATTCTTTACAGATAATAACCAAGATAAAAACAACAAAGATGTAAAGTTTAATAAGAAATAATCATTCTTTATGAATCAAAAGAATCATTTTGCAGGAGGATGAAGTATCCTCCTGCCCTTTCATTTCTTCAATTTATTCTCTGTTTTCGATGGGTTGAACATCAATGAGATATCATTTTTTGTTCATTTCAAGTCATAATATGAACATTTTGCTTTACCTTTTAGAAAGTCCCATCCATTCCTTGAATTCGTATGTTCCTCTTTTGTATTACTAATTTTCATCTTATATACCATACCAAGTAATCCTTCTGTTTGAATACGACCACATCTACATCTAATCTAAGTGTTCTACTCTCCCCTTAAAGCTATATTTTAATAAAAATTCCTTGTACGAATTAAAGCTAAGCCACCTGTCTAAAGCTATGTTTTATTAAATTATAAAATAAAGTCATGTGCCGTACAAAAAGGATAGCTAAAGCATAATTATTTTCTGCCTTGGCTATCCTTTTCTTATTCCTTATATCATGTGTAACATTTTATAAATGCTCTCTTTTATCAAGTGATTTATGAAACATCTTAACTTTTAATACAACATCACAAAGCACCCCATTCTTATATGAAATCCCCAATTCCTTTAATTGCTTCATATCCAAAATACAGCCCAAACCCAACTAAAACAATTCCCGCAAAAATAGAAATCCATTTCATCATACGGTTATTTACAAATCTTCTTCCAAAATGAATGGAAGTCGCCATAAACAAATCCCAAATCATAATCCCAACAAATATTGTAATGCTATATAATAGCGCTTGTTCTTTACCGACAGTGCTAATTGCACTTGTCAAAACGGCTCCATAAATGCCAATCCAAAATACAATATTAAGCGGGTTAGAGATTGCAATTAAAAATCCTGATGCAAATGATTTCATTGGATGTTCTCTTTCTCCATTCCCTTGATTCTCCACCTGCTTAGAAGCATCTTTTATACTTTCGTATCCAAGATACAACAGCGTAAAGAAACCAAATATCCAAATGATTAACTTCGCAACAGGCGTTGTTAAATAGATAGAAACCCCAAAATAAATTAAGAGCATCATAATAACATCTGCTGACATTGCTCCTACTCCAACAAGCCATGCACTTAAAAAACCATTTTTTATTCCTTTATTAATTTGAGCAACATTTATTGGCCCGACAGGCGCTGATAGAGAAATTCCAAGTAACAAGTAACTAAAAATGGTACCTATCATTTTTCATTTCACATCCTTATATACGTATTCCAAAACAAATTTACATTCAATTATACCCTTTTATTACCATAAAACAACAAAAATTCAGAATTTTATCCGCGAAAAGAAGATGCTCATTTAGAAGCATCCTCTATTCTATCTCCATTAATCTCTTTGCCTCAAAATACAACACTTGAATAAACTTTTTCGTATTAATTCTTGTATGCCCTGATGTTGTTACCTCTTCCTTCGTCATTTCTGTCATACGCTTACGAACAATGGTAAAATCAAAAAATTTCGGAGCGTAACTTTCAAATTTAGGGTTCGAAAAGTCTGTTAGTCCAAGGGAAGCCAAATGATTTAATGACTGATAAATCGCTCGGCGCACCCTTTGTTCCGACGCTTTTCTTTCTTTATCAATTTCTACTTCCGACGCACTTTCTCCTAATTTTTTGACTGTAATATAATGAAAAATGTCTTTCAGTGCTGGAAAACCATATTCAAATGTTTTTTCTTTTTCTTGGCCTAATAAATATTCCAGCATACTCATTAAATCTTTACTTCCATTCTCTCCAGCGATTCCGAGTTCCGATAATAAATAACGACCTGAGTCCGCTATTTTTTTCTCTTCTTTCACGGGTTCGTTTCGAACTTGTGGTTGTTCCCATTGGAAGACGTTATTCAATGATTTTTGAATATCCTGGATCGATCGTTCTAACCGAATACGTTCCATCACCTTTCGTACAACAGATACAACCTCAATTTTATTCAATGGTTTTGTAATATAATATTCAACTCCAAAAGAATAAGCTTCTCCAATTAATTGTTTCGATTCAACTTGAGAAATCATAATCACTTTTCCTGTAAACGCCGGTAGAATATGACGTACTGTTTCAATTCCATCCTGAATTGGCATTAATAAATCAATAAATAAAATATCTACCTTCTTAAAATTTAGCTGATTCGCTTCAACAAAAGCACCATCTTCCGCTTCTCCTACCACTTCTCCAAGATCCTTGTCTTCAATAATTTGTGATAGCATAGAGCGGAAGACTTCATCATCATCTACGATGTAATAAAACATCCCATCATCCTCCCTTGGTTAAACTAGACACAGGTAAACGTACGACAAACTTACATCCTCTTTCATTTTCTCCGTCTTCAAGGCTTACTTCTCCTCCTAGTTCTGTAACCATCTCTTTTATATAGGACAAACCTATTCCCGTTGACGGTGTCCCTGTTTGATCATACTTCGAAGTAAATCCCGGCTTAAATACTAATTCTTTATATTTTTGTGCAATACCAGGACCATTATCTATTACTTCGAATATTACATTTTTATCTTGTTTTTTGGTGTGTATTATAATTGCACCAACACCCTCTATTGCCTCTACAGCATTTGCAACTAGATTATTTAAAATCGACAATATAGTGTACACATGATACTCATTATGCTCGCCTTCTATACTTTTAGAAAAGGTTATCTCTTTCCCTAATAGCTGAGCGTACTTCTCATTTATCCTGACAATCATTTCTGCTAATTCATGCCCTTCTATGTATTCAGAAAGATTTTTATCTAATAGAAGTTTTGATAATCCTGCAAAAATCCTTTGATTATCTTTTTTAATTTCGTGTACTTCCCCAGCAATTTTCAGTACTTTTTTACTATGTATTTCTATGCTACCATCATTACTAGCTTGTAAATTTCGATATAATTGATATGCTTCTTGTGTAATTAATTCTGCATTTTGAAGTGTCTTTTTTAAATGAACAGATTCCACGTATAAATTAGAAAGATGCATCAACATCTTTTCATTTTCTTTCCGAACTTGTTCTTCTTTTAATTTCGTTTCATATAAACTCATCATATTTAAGAAACCAAGGGCAAAGAAGCTTCGAAAAACCGCGATAATAATCAGTTTATTTACTTCTGAAACCGTGATCGTTGTACCAAGTATCAAAAAATGATTAAAAGCAAGTTCCGACATACTCGATATAATTTCAATTGAAATACCAAAACATCCTATGATGAATGGTTTTTGATGAAATTTATTTACTCCACATAATGAGAACAAGCTTCCATAAATAAAATAATAAAAGAAAACTGGATAACGCAAATAAAAAGATTCTGCTAAATCAAAGTTTCCTTGCATCATCCAATCAAGGCTAATTCGAAATATAGCAACGGATAGCCCAACGAGTAAACCCGCTATAGCACCTGGTATTTTCCGTAAAAATAATAACAAAAAGAAAAAGATTGGTGTTCCAAAACTCACACGAAATGTATCATTAAACGGATGAAAATTTAATTCCCCTGCTATTGGAACAATTAACACTAAAATGATTAAAAGGGACATATCTTTCTTCCACAATTGATTCCAATTCAAAGATGCCACTTCCTATTTATGAAATATAGTTTTTCAAAAATTGAAAAAGGAAAGCCCGCTTATGATATAAACGGGCTTTATTTCTATATTGTTACCTTTTCTACTGCTTTTACTTGACGATATTCAGGCTGCCACATTGCTTCTTTCACAACTTTTCTGATATCGTTATCACTGAGCTCCTCACGAGCAACTCCTTCAGCAACTGCTGCTTTTGCTACTTCAATCGCTACTATCTCTGAGATGTTACGCAGTTCTTCTACTTCTGGAAGAATAGGTGCTCCTGGCTGACTTGTATCTACCATACTTGCCACTGCTTCTGCTGCCGCCGCAAACATACCATCTGTCATTACACTTGCACGAACAACTATTGTTCCAAGCCCAAGACCTGGGAAAATAAGCGCATTATTGGATTGTCCGATCACATACGTTACACCATTATATGTAACTGGTTCAAACGGACTTCCTGTTGCCACTAATGCTCTTCCTTCTGTCCAATGAATTAAATCTACTGGTTTTGCTTCTGCAAGTGGCGTTGGATTAGACATTGGTAAAATAATTGGTCTTTCTACATGAGAAGCCATTTCCTTTACAATTTCCTCTGTAAAGGCACCAGCAACTGTTGATGTACCAATTAAAATTGTTGGTCTTACATGTTTCACAACTTCTGCAAGCCCAATCATGTCCCCTTGCTTCCATTCGTTTACTTCAGATTCCTTACGTGCGTATGGCACCTGGAAATCAAGAAGATCCTTCATGCTATCTGTAAGTAAACCATTGCGGTCAATACACCAAAATCGCTCGTTTGCTTCTTTCTCTGACAAGCCCGCACGAACCATCGCATCTCGCACTTGATCTGCAATTCCAATTCCGGCTGTTCCAGCACCAAATACAACAACGCGGTGCTCACATAAAGGAACATTAGAAGCTTTCACTGCTGATAATACAGCAGCAAGTGAAACGGCACCCGTTCCTTGAATGTCATCATTAAATGCACATACATCATTACGATATTTATCTAAAATTCTACGTGCATTACGTGAACTAAAGTCTTCCCAATGTAATAGCGCTTTCGGAAACTTATTACACACTGCTTTTACGAATGTATCAATAAACGTATCATAGGCTTCACCTGTTATACGTGGATGGCGATTTCCGATATAAAACGGGTTATTTAATAAATCCTCTCGGTTTGTTCCTACATCTAAAATTACAGGTAATACACGACTAGGATCGATTCCAACTGCTGCCGTATAAACAGCTAACTTTCCAATGGCGATATTAATACCACCAACGCCCCAGTCACCAATTCCTAATATTCCTTCACCATCTGTTACAACTACTAAATCTACATTGTCAGCCGTTGCACCAATGTTAAAGAACGCTTCTTCTATACCAGAAGGATCATTAATGGATAAATAAACTCCACGCGGTTTACGATACTCATGACTATACCTTTGAATCGCTACACCAACAGTTGGCGTATACACAATTGGAAGCATTTCTCGTAAATGATCTGTAAGCAAACGATAAAATAATACTTCGTTACGATCATGTAGCGCTGTTAAGTATACATTCTTTAATAAATCATCCGGCTGCGAACAAAATTGTTCGTATGCACGGCGTGCTTGTTCATCTAATGTTAATACCGCTGGCGGTAATAACCCTTTCAGTCCTAACTCTTCTCTTTCTTCTTTCGTGAAAGCGACACCTTTATTTAAAAGTGGCGTTGCTAATACTTCTACTCCTCTTAATGTTGTCTCTAACGCACCATTAGAAGAAACTGTAAATTTACTCATACCATCCCTACCTTTATTCATATATACCATTTCCATATTGTAAACAAAAAAGAGGGGAATGTCCCCTCTTCTTTTAATTTTTCTTTAGAAGAGTTGCTCCCGCAATCCCCGGATGTGTCATTTCATATGGATCTAAAATTAAATCTAATTCTTCTTGTGATAATACACCATTTTTCACGCAAAGTTCTCTAACAGATTGTCCAGTTGCAATTGCTTCTTTTGCAACGCGAGCGGCTGCTTCATAACCAATATGAGGATTCACAGCTGTAATAATTCCTACACTTTTCTCAACATATTCTTTCAAGTGTCCTTCATTCGCTTCAATTCCTTTTAGACAATTATCTGTAAAGGCACGGAAACCGTTATTCATAATGCTAATGGATTGAAGTAAGTTAAAGACAAGTACCGGCTCCATAACATTTAGTTCTAATTGACCAGCTTCTGAAGCAAGACAAATCGTATGATCATTTCCGATTACTTGGAACGCAATCTGGTTAATCACTTCTGGCATAACAGGGTTTACTTTCCCTGGCATAATAGATGAACCTGGTTGACGAGCTGGAAGCATAATTTCTGCTAATCCAACACGTGGACCTGATGCCATTAAACGAAGGTCATTTGCAATTTTAGACATGTTCATCATACATACTTTCAGCGCTGCTGATACTTCCGTATACGCATCCGTATTTTGCGTTGCATCTACTAAATCTTCCGCTCCAACAAGAGGTAACTCACTAATTGAAGCTAAATGTTTCACTACTGCTTCAATGTACTCTGGATCTGCATTTAATCCTGTACCAACTGCTGTCGCCCCCATGTTCACTTCATATAAATGTTGACGAGATTGCTTAATTCGTTTTATATCGCGATCAAGTACACGAGCGTACGCTTTAAATTCTTGCCCAAGACGAATTGGCACAGCGTCTTGTAAATGTGTACGTCCCATTTTAATCACATGATCAAATTGCTCTGCTTTTAATTCAAATACATCTTGCATATAGCCCATTGTTTGCAATAATACTTCTAGTGCATTTAATGTCGCAATGTGAATTGCTGTTGGAAATGCATCATTTGTTGATTGCGCCATATTCACGTGGCTATTTGGACTAATATAGTGATAGTCTCCCTTTTCCATCTCTAATAATTCAAGAGCACGATTGGCAATGACTTCATTTGCATTCATGTTCATAGAAGTTCCTGCGCCGCCTTGAATTGGATCAACGATGAAGTGATCATGCCATTTCCCTTCAAGAATTTCTTGTGCAGCTTCGGCAATAGCACCGCCTTTTTTTAGTTCCAATCTTCCTACATCTACGTTCGCAAGTGCCGCTGCTTTTTTCACAATCGCAAACGCTTTAATTAGACCATCATGAATTTTATAGCCTGTAATTGGGAAGTTTTCTACAGCACGCATTGTTTGAACTCCATAATAAGCATGCATTGGTACTTCTTTTTCACCTAAAAAATCTTTTTCAATTCGTACATTTTTGGTAGTTTCAGTTAATGTTGCCAACATTACCACTCCTTATCTATTTTCTTATGCTGCTTCTGTTTGCTTGACAGTTTCTACATATTGTTTTGCTTTATCATGATCAAATTCGCCTTCCCATTTCGACATAACAATGGCTGCTAATGCATTTCCCAGCACATTAACAGACGAACGAATCATATCTAAAATGCGGTCAATACCAGCTATTAACGCTATACCTTCTAATGGCAATCCCATTGAACCTAATGTTGCTAATACTACAACAAATGAGGCACCGGGAACCCCTGCCATACCTTTTGACGTTAACATTAAAACGAATAATAATGTTACTTGCTCCGTTAACGACATGTGTACACCATACATTTGCGCGACGAATAATGCTGCTAACGCCTGATAAATAGCCGATCCTGTTAAGTTAAACGTATAGCCCGTTGGAATAACGAAAGATGCAACTGCCTTCGGACAACCGAAATCTTCCATTTTTCTCATTATATTAGGTAAAACAGCTTCTGAACTTGCTGTTGTAAACGAAAGGATTAGTTCTTCTTTTAAAATTTTCATTAAGGTGAAAATATTTACACCTACCATACGTGCATTAATCCCTAATACAACAATAACAAATAGTATAACAGTTACATACACAGCTAGCACTAACTTTCCTAAAGGAAGTAGTGTTGCCACACCAAATTTTGCAACCGTGACAGCGATTAGTGCAAATACGCCAAACGGAGCAAATTTCATAACTTGGTTTGTGACCCAAAACATTGCTTCGAGTACACCTTCAAAGAAATTAAAAACTGGCTTTCCTTTCTCACCAATTGCTGCAACTCCTAAACCAAATAACACCGAGAAGAAAATGATCGGTAATAAATCACCTTGTGCCAGTGATTCAAATACGTTTGTTGGTACAATATGAACAATGGTTTCCGCAAAGCCTTTTTTCTCTGTTGCATCAGCTGTTTCCTTATATGATGAAATGTCACTTTGCTGTAAGCTATTCATGTCAACACCTGTTCCCGGTTGGAACAAGTTCGCTGCGATTAATCCCATTAAAATCGCAATTGTCGTGATAATTTCAAAGTAAAGAATTGTTTTACCACCTAGTTTTCCTAGTTTCTTCATATCCCCTACACCAGCTACCGCAACAACCAATGCGGAAATAACAATTGGTACAACAATCATTTTAATTAAATGAATAAATATATCCCCAATTGGTGTGATATAAGAAATCGCCGTTTTATTGCCATAAAAGATTGCCCCTACCACAATCCCTAACACGAGTGCGACAAATATTTGTGTCGCCAATCCGAATTTTTTCATATGTTTTCCATCCCCTTCATGCGAACGCTTTCAATTTATAATAATAAACGCTCATTCACATGATATAAGCAAACCTACAAAATCAGACAAAAACCTACAACTTCGTCACAAAAGATTCGAATTTTTTTCTTTAATTATTCATTGACATCCTTTGGCGATAAAAAAGTGAAAATAACATTGATAAAATATCTGATTTCTTTGTATAATCTAAAAGATAAGTTTATTCGAACATAAATAAGATGAAAAGGAGTGGATATTATGAAGAAACTTAAGAAAGATTTCATTATAACTCTTCCTTTTCTATTTCACTTTCTCGTAAAGGAGCAAAGGCATTCGCCTCTGCTCCTTTTTTATTGAACTTAATATGCTACTAGCATGTAGAAATTTTTTACATGAGCAAAGCAATTAGATCAGGAATAAACTGCCTATAAGAACCCTATATGATGAAGACTAATTCTCAGTGGTAGTTACGGACTCCACTGAAAAATACTTTGCTTTAAATAAGGAGTGATGATAATGAGGCCATACAATCGCGTTTTAATTAAACTCAGCGGCGGCGCTCTCGCTGATCAAGATGGAAATAGTTTCGGTTCCAAACGTTTAGAACATATCGCAACTGAGATTTTATCAATTGTCGATTTAGGTATTGAAGTTTCTCTTGTCGTTGGCGGGGGTAACATATTCAGAGGCAATTTAGCTGAGGAATGGGGAATTGACCGCGTAGAAGCAGACAATATAGGCACATTAGGTACAATTATGAATAGCTTAATGCTACGCGGTGTACTCACAAGCAAGACAGATAAAGAAGTGCGCGTTATGACATCTATTCCGTTTACAGCGGTGGCAGAGCCCTATATTCGTTTACGGGCCGTTCACCATTTAGAAAAAGGATATATCGTCATCTTTGGCGGCGGTAACGGGCAACCGTTCGTTACTACGGATTACCCGAGCGTCCAGCGCGCAATTGAAATGAATAGCGATGCGATTTTGGTCGCAAAACAAGGTGTAGATGGCGTCTTCACAAGTGACCCAAAAAGAAATAAGTCAGCAAAGATGTATCGTCATTTAAATTATAACGATGTTGTTCGGAACAACATTAAAGTGATGGACCAATCAGCCTTATTACTTGCTCGTGACTATCATTTACCAGCACATGTTTTTAACTTCGATGAACCAGGAGTTATGAAAAAAATATGTTTAGGTGAGCATATTGGCACGTTAATTAATCATGAGTTAACAGAACTCGTAGAAGAAAAGTAATTTTTTCAAGAATAACTCGAATGCAATACTGTGTTATAGGTGTGATATTTCAGCACACCTATACACTTTCTAAAAAGTAGTATCATAACGAATAATGCCCCTATTATCCACAAGTCATGAAATACTCTTATGTTAACTGCTACCAATACTATTGCTAAAATCACAAATTCTGAAATACAACCCTTGGAGCTTCAATATCATTATTCAGAAAAACTACATCTGCACATTGCTTTGGCGCGTGTTCTTCCCTATACATATGACAAGCCGCATGATATCTTTGTAAAAACATTTCCTCTGCCTTCTCCTTATTCCCAAAGGCTCTCGCTTCTCGACTCGAACCACGTTCTCTCGCGATTTCAAAATCTGTTTCTACAAATATTTTATAATCGAATAAATGTTGAAGCTCTTTTTTTAATAAAAAAGTACCATCTATTATAAATATCATATCTTTTGAAGCGAGTATGGGCTCTGTTTTCATATACATATCCGTTTCTAAATCATGTGATTTCATCACGTATCGCATATTTCCATCAGGCCCTAACGGAATCAATAATTGCTCAGCAAATGATTTATAATCATGAGCATCTTCATAATATCCTTTAGCTGATTCTTTTCCTTGTGAATATCTAATTGTCCTTGGATTGTGAAAATGATCTATACTCGCCCGAACGACTTTTCTTCCTTGCAAATGAATTTCTTTTTGTAACTCATTTGCAAATGTTGTTTTCCCAGATGCTGTTATACCGCTAACACCGACTCTTAATGGATGATCTAGTTTAAACATGAGTATGCGCTCTACAATCTCACGAATAGCAATTTGACGATTCAAATGCCACTCCTCCTTCAAAGAATATTTTAATGGAAAAATAAGGTTCCGAGTGTGAAATATTATAGAATTTATTTTCGCTTTTTAAATGTTATATGGTTTGAACAGTTAAAATAAAACTCGAACTAGCATTACTTTCCATAAGTTAATAATAGATATTATACGCCTAAGTTGGAGGTTAGATCGAATTATTATTTTTGAATATTAGAAAATAATAACATAATATTAAAAACTTTGTGTTAGAATAAATAGATGATGATGCTTATTCATAAGAGAAATTTGTCTCAAATTCATCATTTCACAAAAATTGCAGGAGGAGAAAAGGCATGGATTTACATATTACAAAAGAATTAAATACCACTAATAAAAACAACATTAATAATAAACTTTATGAATATAATGTAAAGCATTTCCCAACAGATTTAAGGGGTAGATATCAGGAGATTCAGTTATTCCTTAAGGATGAAGACGGCAAGGTTCGCGGAGGAATATTAGGTGAAATTTGCTGGAATTGGTTAGAGATTCATACTTTTATACTTGATGAAGACATACGCAAACTAGGTTATGGAACTAAACTTTTATTAGAAATCGAACAAATAGCTTTAGAAAAAAGTTGTGATTTCATAAAAGTAGATACTTTAAGTTTTCAAGCATTAGATTTTTATAAAAAGCACGGTTATCAAGAGTTTGGTGTCCTTGATCATGTCGGCAGAGATTTTCAGCATCACTATTTAAAAAAAGATTTATAAATGATTTAGGCTTGGACTGAAAAAGTCCTACAATAAACATTAAAACGCTCCGAGTTTATTCTCCGAGCGTTTTTGAATACTAATTCTTTTTTATTTCTACTAAGAATTACAATGTTATTCCATTTACTATTTAAAATTCCATCCACAACAATGGCATTCTTTCTCATCAATCCTCCATCCCTCTTCATTATAAATAGTAATTAAATAACCATGCGATTTTTTCTTTACTCTTCTCTACAAATGACAAATCCTCAAAGAATTCCAAAGTCATCTCTTTTGAGTCTTGAAAATCCTGCTCTAACGCATAATTCACTTGTTGAACCATTGGACCACCATATATATAGAAATCCATTTCATCATTAATATAAAAACTACGTGAAGTAAAATTCGTTGTTCCTATAACTATTGTTTCATTATCAATAAACATTAATTTCCCATGAAACATTCCTTTTTTATAACCATGTACAGCCATCCCATTTTGCACTGACTGACGAATATATGGATACGCTGCTTCTTTTATAAGCGGGATATCCGGTTTATAAGACCAAAGCACCTTTACCGAGACACCACGTTTTCTTGCCTGAATTAAAGCATTCATAAGTTCTTTATCTCTCGGTATAAAATAAGATGTAGCAATTATGATAGAATCCTTCGCTTGTTTTATTAATTCCATATACTTCGCAACAACTTTATGTCCATTATAACTAGACATCGTATGTAGCGTTTTTCCTTTGATATTAGGTGGAGCTGTTCTCGTAATTTCTTCTGAAGTATCTCGTTTCCAATCTAACACAAACTGTTCTTCTAAATCATTCACTCCTTCTCCTTCCAAGCGCACATGATAATCTCGCCAATAGCCAAAGCGCTTGTCCTTCCCTAGGTATTCATTACCAATGTTAAATCCACCACTATATCCTATTTTCCCATCTATCGTTGTAATACGGCGGTGATTGCGATGGTGTAGTGAATAGAAAAAGAATGGAAAATCCGGCTTTCTACTATATGTAAAATGGATACCACTCGCTTTCAATTCCTTCGTAAGCTTTCTTTGGAATGATAAATCATTAATCCAGTCGACCGATAAATATACTTCAACTCCTTCCTCTGCTTTTTCTTTCAACAAGTTTAAAAATGAATGACTGCTTTCATCATCAGAAATAATATAGAAAAAAGTGAAAATGGAATGTTTCGCCTCTTTTATATCAGAAAACAGCTGTTTATATAACGATTTGCCCTCCACATACAACTGAAAGTCACTATAATGAGGAGCATATTCTTTCGGTTGATTTTTCTCAGCCTCTAGTTTTCTTCCCATAGTTACATCAATATACATCCAAATAAAGAGAAAAATTACTATGCTCATGATAATAAAAATAATACGTAATATCTTTTTCGCCATCTTGTTTTCCTTCCGTACAAAATAATTGTCTTCGGATAGTATTTCAATAGCGATTATGTTTTATGAACAATTACGGAAAAGGATGTGGGCATAATTTCAAACGGAAAGAAGCATCCAGCAAGCAAGCCGTTTCAACAATTACTATATAATACAAATGAGAATAACTGAACGTTTTCTCAACATTATAATATATACTCATAATGATGAATAATTCTCTTTATTTTTCTTCTATATATTGGGGTTCAACCGAGATACGTGTGAAACCAAGTCAAAGAGATATACTATTTACCAACTAACAGTTTCTGAGAGGATGTGTATTTGAAAATATGAAATATCCTAACTGTTGAACTAGCTGTATCAAAAATAATTCGTAATATTATTAGTAAAAGACCTTTTTTCACATCGTAATCTGATTGTGGAAATAAAATACAGCTTATGATCCCAAATTGCATATATCTCGGCTGCCCCCTAATTAACGCCTCCGTTTAAGAAGAAACAGAGCTTCCATAATGATAACTCATTATATTGAACTGTAAATAAATCACCTAAAAAATGGGGGTAACTAAAAATAACACCACTTCGTTCATTATTGGACATGTATTTATCTGCGGGAACGCAATATGCTCTTTACAATAAGCTATGCTTTTATCATAGCAATTAAATTCAACATCGATTTCAACCCTTATTTTTTATCCTACCGTTCTATTGTTATCCTTTCCTGCAATGGCTGTTGCATTTAAACGTGGTACTTGCCCAAATAAAGTATTTAGTTTTGAAACAAAAAGCGTAAAATTATAATAGAAATAATACCTCCCAGTACGGTTCCCAGCAAACTACGTGTTTTTATCGCAATAAAAAAAGTCGGTATGGCTGCTAAAAATTCAATGTTATTTGTAAGAGAGGAAATCTTTCCATCATGTATAAATATCTCTTGACCTATCAAAGCAGCTATAACAGAAATGGGGACATAATTTAACCATCTCATTCCCCATTCTGGTAATTCAAAACGACTTAGTATCATAAGAGGAACGACCCTTGGAATGAACGTTACAAAAGCTGATCCTAGAATAATCAAAAAAACTTCCCATCTTACTTCCATTTTTCCACCACCATTCCTATTGTTGAAGCAATAATTGTAGCAACAATAACACCCATACTACTGGACAACATGAAAGAACTTCCCACAGCAATGACAACTGCTATAATTGCGACAACTATATCAAGTCTGATTTTATTACGCCCTAACATTGAGAGTATGAGAATTCCAATAAACATGGCTGGTAAGGCAAATTCTAGACCAAATTTCTCAGGATTTGAAATCCATTGTGCCAATAATGCTCCTGCTAAATTAGCTACAAGCCAATTTAAATAAGCTGTTATGTTGAGGCCATGCATCCATTTTTCACTGATTCGGTCTTTTTTCGCAGTCTCGTTAATAGCGACACCAAATGTTTCATCGGTGAGTAGAGAACCTACTAGCATGTTCCTAAGTGGTGAAAGATGCCGAAAATAAGGTGCTAGGGCTGCACTAAGTAAAATATGACGAAGATTAACAAAGAAAATAGTAATAATAATGGCAGTAAGAGAACTACTTGTTGCCATCATTCCTGCAGCAATAAACTGAGCTGAGCCAGCATAAAGAATTAAACACATCAGAGCTATCTCAGCTATGCTAAGTCCCGCAGCCTTTTGAATAACACCAGCAGCTATTCCGATACTTAAATAACCCAGTAATGTAGGGATACAATCTTTTACTCCTTTAATAAAGCTATCTTCATCTCTCTGAGACGAATTCATTTGGACGTTCGATAGACTCATTTCATTCCCTCCTTATTTTTAAAAACTAGAAGCTAACACACTAACTACTACGAAAATATGAAAGAAAATACGGTTCAAGTTATTTGAACCGTTTTCCAGTAACAACATGAAACAGGTTAAGGTTGTTTTTCCAGAGAGCTTCTGTTTTCTCAGGACCAACTTCTTTAACTAATTCTGAAAACATAATGTCATGCCTGATGTATTCCATAGCAATTAATACAAGTGCTGGATCTTCTGTTTTTATCGCCCATGCAGACGTATTTGGAGAAAAATTTGCAATTAATACTTCTTCATTGTCCCGTGCAACAATCGTTAATCGACCATTCATACGCTCCTCAGCTACTTCTGGAGCCATGTAATTATGATGAGTGGTTACACCAAGCTGAATCTCAGGTGCTCCAAAAAGAATAGAAAAAACATGAATTTCATCATTTAAACGCCTATCTACAGCACCTTTTATACAAGAGACTTGTGGTTCCCAAATCGACAACCATATTTCTTCTTCTGCTTTATCTATCATGTCAATCATTTCAGCCACAACACGCTCATCACTGCTGATGCGTCGAATGACATCTACTTCCTGTTCACTTTCTAAAGCAGATAAATTCTTTTCAAGATAATCCATAGAATTTTCGAAGTTATTACGTAATCGACGGATTAATTCTTTTGCTGGTAAGGGTGCATAGGTTACAGGGTCAGAAGGTACTGTATAAACCGCACCTTTATCTATTAATTTTGCCAACACTTCATAGATTGTTGAACGAGGTACACCTGACCTTTTACTGATTTCATATCCTGTTATGGGGTAATTTTTTAAAAGTCCTATATATGCTTTACATTCATATTGCGAAAAGCCCCATTTCTGAAGTTCTTTATAAAGTTCTTCCATAATAACTCCTTTAGTAGTTAGTGTATTACTTACTATAGAATAAAATGAATTATCTGTCAAAGCTTTTTACTAATCCTAGTTCCTTATTCAACTAAACTGCCCCATTTGTTTAAATGAAAATCTTCACAATTTTGATGCTATATTTTAGTATAATTCTTCAGAAGAACATCCAGATACAAACAAGCAAGAACAATGGTATAAAAATACATTAAAGTTTTGGAACGGCGCTCATCATTTATATATCCAAAAAACTTATAATGTTAATGTTCTTGAAAATTAAAAATCTATAATAAAAAACCTTTCACATTTATTATGCTGTGTAAAAGGTTTTTTACTCATTTTTCATAATTAATATGACCTATTGAAAAGAGTAGTCTCATTATTGTATCATCATTCAACAATGTTATACTCTCCACTGAATACCCAGCTCTTCAAAAACTACCTTGCTCTCCGCTAATCCCTCTTCATCATCGAATTCTATCATTTGAACCTCTTCTGTCGTTAAAATAATACCATCTAAAGGTTGTTCTATCTTACGTTTAAAAATAGATTTGAGTAATTTAATTTGTCCATCTGACAGTTCATATTCTTCTTGCCATTCATTTATAGCCAGTTCAATGTCCCTTGCTTGTCTCTCTATAAGAAATCCTCCATTATCAATCATCTCATCCAGTTCATCTTTAGAATAGAGTCCATCGCTATTCCTCCAAAAGGCTGTGGTAATTACCGGTACTGTCTCCCCATACATATCATCTAACAAATATTGAAGTGTTTCGCTGCCAGCTAACCCTTGTACTACGTCAGGTGAACCCTTAAAGTAGTCTAAAGCGTTTTTATTATCCGATATTCGTTCGCTATTATCATCACAAAAAGCGGCTACCAAATAGTTAGGATGAAATGTAATTGTTCCTCGTGCTCCTGAACTATCATGCACGCTATAATTAAAGCCCTCTCAAGATTGTTCGTGAGCAAATTCAGGACTATGCGCAACATTGATTGCGTGAACAATTGAAGCTAACATACACCCTTTCTAAAGGTTATTTCTATGTCAATTTATCTTTTTCATCTACATATTCCTTTTCTAGTTCATCTATCAACAGTTTTTTATCTTTCACTCATAAATCGTTTAGTAAAGACTTTATGTAAGTGTTGTCACATCAAGCTGAAACACCTCATGATACATATTCTACCTTCAGCTTATATCACAGCCTTCAATCCTTCTAACACCAACCCAATCATAAATCCACAAACAGCACCGTTCACTCGAATCCACTGCAAATCTTTGCCGACGTTATTTTCAATCATTTCGATTAATGTTTGATCATCTAACTTATCAAGATTTTCTTGGACAAGCTTTCCAATTTTAGAATGATTATTTTCAACAAGATTAGCAATTTGCTTTTGCAACCAGTCTTCCATTTTTTGAACTGTTACTGGATCTTCTTTCACTTTGTTCATTTGTTTTGTTAAAAATGGGAGAAGATACTGATCTACAAATTCTTCTTTTTTAATAGAAGCAACTACTTTTTCTTGTGCTTGTCCTAACAATTCTTTTATTTTTTCAGCAGCATTCCAATTTGTGATCCAATTTTCTTTCCACTTTTCTAGTTCTCGTAATACTGCTTCATTTTCCTTAACATTCATAAGTTCTTGACGAATTTTCATTAATATAAGCTGTCTTGTACTATTATCAGTATCCTGCAAACTACTTATGTTACTAACAACAAACTTCTGTAAAATCCCCCCAATTTTATCTTCATCCACAATATTCATGAACGATTTAAGAGTAAACTGCAAAAATCCATCTACCTTTATATTTTCCATCGCTTTCATTCCCAAGCTCCCAAGCTGATAACGCGCCTCCTCTTGGGCTGTCCACTCTTTCGCCTTGACTAACATATAATCAAGTGTTTTTTCATCATATTCCTGTACAACTAATTGATCAATTAGGACTTGCAGTATGTTTCCTGTATTAATCGTATGTAAATACGTTTTCAATTCTTTTTCAATTACAGTAGCTAACTTTTCAGTATTCATTTGAAGAATTGCTTTTTCAGCAATTGTCACAATCCCTTTTTTTACAGTATCCGATTGCATCTCTCTTTCAGCGATTTGTAACACCAATTGCGCCAACTGCATTTCTTTCACTTTACCTGTTATGCTTTCCTTCGTCAGCCACTCATTCTCTAGTGTAGAAATGAGTCCTTTTGTAACCCGTTTCCTGTTTTTAGGGAGCAGCGCTGTATGCGGAATCGGAATACCCATCGGATGGCGAAATAACGCTGTAACAGCAAACCAGTCGGCCAGTCCTCCTACTAATCCTGCTTCAAATCCACCTTGTATAATCTCTCCTGCTATCGTTCCTTGAAACGGGATTGTTGCAGCAAAGCCAACCCCCATTACTCCAAGAGAAATACCCGCTAAATATTTTGACTGTAATGACATTGTATATACACATCCTCTTATTATGTAAAATGAAGCTTCTTCATTATATTCAATACATATTCGTAACTCTTTATATTTTATAAAAGTTTATATCTATACTATAATCAACCTAGTTAAAAATAACAAAGAATTTTAGCATTTATTAGAATGACCAATTAGGTATACAGTAAATTGAACTAATTTCCATCCAATCTTAGAGGGATTCTTATTTAAATAAAAAAGATGAGGCTATCCAAGCCTCATCTTTTATTACTTTCTTTCCTCTAACGCTAAATTCAAACCCTTTTGATAATACTGCACCATCACTTCTTCAGGAACCATGCTACCACCAGTTCCCCAAACAATATGTGTACCTTTTCTTGCTTTTTCTGTTAAATAATGCTTTTGCAAATACTCTTTTTCTTCTTTACATAATTTAACCGGTCCAATCATCCCTGCTAGTGCAGAAGGCTCTAAGTAGATTTTTTCTGTATCAGCAAGCTCTTTTAACAACTTATATAACTCTTCATCGCTAACTGTGTAACTCCCACTTAAAAATGGTTCCATCGTTTTTCCAACAAATCCAGATGCTCTTCCTACCGCAAGACCATCCGCATCTGTTACATTATCGATACCAATATCTTGAACCGCAATTTTATCATGAAGCCCTGTCATTAAACCAAGTAACATACATGGTGAATGAGTAGGCTCTGCAAAGAAACAATGAACATTGTCTTTATACAATAACTTTAAGCCAAATGCTACTCCTCCAGGTCCACCACCTACCCCGCACGGAAGGTAAACGAATAAAGGATGTTCTTCATCTACTACAATCTCTAACTCTTCTAACTGCCTTTGCAATCGAGATGCTGCTACCGAATACCCTAAAAATAAATCATGAGAATTTTCATCATCAACAAAATAGCAGGTAGGATCTGCATTTGCTTGCAGACGCCCCTCTTCTACCGCTTTACTATAATCCGCTTCATATTCAATAACCGTTACCTTTTTACTTCTTAGTAAATCTTTTTTCCATTGTTTCGCATCAGCTGACATGTGAACAGTTACGTCAAAGCCTAACTTAGCACTCATAATGCCAATACTAAGCCCTAAATTGCCCGTCGATCCTACTGCAATGGAATACTTCGAGAAGAAGTCTCGGAATCTATCACTATCTAGAACGGAATAATCATCTTGCTTCGTTAGCATTCCGTGCTGAAAAGCTAATTCCTCTGCATGTTTCAACACTTCATAAATGCCGCCCCTTGCTTTTATTGATCCTGATATTGGAAGATGACTATCACATTTTAGTAATAATTCCCCTAATATAGATTGCTCATAATTTTGCTCTAAAGAACGTTTCATAGACGGTATTCTCACTAAAGGTGATTCTATAATCCCATTCGTTCCTTTCGTTTCTGGGAAAACTTTTGCAATATATGGTGCGAAACGCTTTAATCTCTCTTCAGCATCTTTTACATCGTCCCTCGTAAGCGGAGAAGCTTGTATCGCTGTTTGGAAATTTTCAATGTTCGAATTCACCCAAAATATCTCTTCCAATGAAATTAGATTGTTTAATAGTGGATATTGTTCTTTCAATTCCTCTATTCCCTTCATTTCTCTTCCTCCTCATGTCCTTGTAGCCAGTTGTATAATAAATTATAATTAAATAAATTTTAATACAGTTTAACACAAAATCATGTTTATGTTAATTTTAATTTAATTTATTTAAATATAATTAAACAAATTATTAAGGAGAATGCACCATGGAAAATATAGATATCGGTAAAAAAATCGAAAAGCAAAGAAAAGCTAAAGGATTAAGTAGTAGAGAACTAGCAAAGATGGCTGAAATTACACCATCTATGCTAAGTCAAATTGAACGTGGTTCCGCTAATCCTTCCATCCAAACATTGAAAGTATTAGCTAAATCTCTTGATGTTCCAACATTTAGTTTTTTACTAGAAGAAACAAATACAGATGATTTAATCGTACGGTCCAGTAAACGAAAAAAAATGATTATTGACAATTTATCCTATGAATCGTTATCACCAGATTTCACAGGAAGTTTAGCAACAACAATTATGACTGTTCCTCCGAACACTTCTTCCTCAGAAAATCTTTTAGAGCATAAAGGAGAAGAATTAGCATTTGTTTTAGAAGGAAGGATTACGGTGTATTTAGATGAAGTAGAGTATATATTAGAAACTGGTGATAGTGTAAAAATACCAGCGTATTTAAAACATAAGTGGATAAATAATTTTAATCAAAATGCAGTTGTCCTATTTTCAGTTACCCCGCCTATCTTCTAATACTTTCAGCTAAAAACACAGTAAAAGGGCAATACATAAGTAATATGTATTGCCCTTCTTTTTTGAAGCAACGCTATTATTATATGGTCAGATATTCGGCGATCGGTCCAAGCACGAGCACTGGCAAAAATGTTAATGCACCTACTATGCATACCGTCACAAGCAAGATTCCCCCAAATAAATGAGTGTCTGTTTGAAAAGTACCTACAGTTTCAGACATAACTTTCTTCTTTCTTAACCCAACTGCGACAGCTAACATCGTAATGAATCCCAAGTATCTACCAATATACATAACAATACCCGTTGAAAGATTCCAAAATGGTGTATTATCTTTTAAGCCTTCAAATCCAGATCCATTGTTTACAGCAGATGATGTATACTCATATATGACTTGCGTTAAACCATGAAAGCCCGGATTAGAAATAGCATCTGTGCCATATTGAGTCGAAAAGGCGATCGCTGCTGTCCCAAGAATGAGTAAAGGCTGAGATACAATTGTAATCGCGATTAATTTCATTTCTTTTCCTTCTAATTTTTTATTCAGAAACTCTGGCGTACGGCCAACCATTAACCCCGTTAAGAATACAGCAATCATCGCATACATAACGATATTCATAAAGCCGACTCCAATGCCTCCATACACAGTTCCGAAAAGCATATTGACAAGTGGAACCAATCCTCCAATTGGTGTTAACGTATCGTGCGTCGTATTCACCCCACCAGTTCCAGAGGCACTTGTAACATTGGCATAAAGAGCAGAAGAAATAACACCAAGACGTGTTTCTTTCCCTTCCATATTCCCTTGTGAACTCTCTATACCAAATTGATTTAACAGTGGATTTCCCTTTAATTGAGCAACCGCAAGTGTACTAAATCCGATAACAAAAAGAATAAGCATTGATGCGAAAAAGATTCTTCCTTGTTTTCGATTCCCAACCATTCTTCCATATACAAATGGAAAAGCCATCGGAATTAACATTTGTAGCATCATCTGCAGTACGTTACTAATCATATTAGGGTTTTCAAAAGGATGTGCAGAAACGGTTCCGAAAAAGCCTCCGCCATTGTCACCAAGCTCCTTGATAGATAGTAAAGACGCTACTGGTCCACGAGGGATCTCTTGCATTGTTCCTTCCACAGTTTTCACAGTAACTGCCGAATCAAGTGTTTGAGGTGTCCCTAACGATACAAAAAACAATGACATTACAAACGCAAACGGTAATAGCACCCTTGTGATAGCTTGTACAAAATCGACGAAGAAGTTACCTACCTTTTTTCCTGCTAATACACGAATAAATGTAATACCAATCGCCATTGAAGTAGCAGGCGCTGCAAACATCATAAACGTCACACCGGTCATTTGCGAAAAGTAAGATAAACTACTTTCTCCTCCGTAATGTTGTAAATTTGCATTTGTCATAAATGTAATGGCTGTATGAAATGCTAGAGTAGGTTCTAATCCTTCAAAATGATTAGGGTTTAATGGCAACATCCCTTGTAATCGAAATATAGCATATACGACTACAATGAAAAAGAAATTTGTCATGATTAAACAATATATATATTTTTCCCCACTTTGATTATGTCCTTTAATACCAGCTACTTTGAATAATACTCTTTCTAACGGGCCATATACTCTTTGAAAAAAATCATGCTTTTGAAAAGCATTGTATATGTAATTCCCCATAGGTTTTGCAACTAAAACGAATAGACCAATTGTAATTAGACTTGTAAGCCAATTCATTCTTTTTCCCCTCTCTTTTTAAATAACAAATTACTTTTTTATCATTAAGAGAATAAAAAGAAACACTAGGTTGCACCTAGTGTTTTTATACACACAAGTCCCCCCTCTCAAAACGCTGACGAGGTTAGCTGTCGGATTCGGACCTTGAGAGTAGCCCTACCTATAAAAGGATTCACCCCTAGTGACAAATGCACAAATTTGGTTCCCCCGCTCCTGAAGTGGATTAAGCGATTTATTATTTGGCTGTAAAATCCCTATTGAGCTATTCTGATTGTTAATATACTCCTCTAAATGATGGTTGTAAAGAGAGATAAAGTGAAACTTTAATTACTGGGGGGTTCTTCATCCCCCACTGATTATTACCCCTCACCAATCGGGCTTTTATGGGTAGCCCTACCCACCTAACTTCTTTTCTCTTGCTGAACTTTCAGGTGGGGGCTTACTGCCTGTTAATGCGGGATAAAACAAAAAGATATCAATTCTTACAATCTATAAAAATGATAAAAGCAGCAATGTATGAACAACCGTTCGTACATTGCTGCTTTTATTTTTTTGGAAGTAATACAACCCCTATACTAATCACACCAAAACTATGTATCTGCTGCATAGACAGACCAAATAATAACGGAACTTGCTCACTTATAAGCGAAATAAAAATATGGGCAGTTCCTTCTACAATTAGAAAATAACTTATGTATTTTCTAGTCCCTAGTCTCTCTTTTTGCCCCCACAACCATCCCATTATACAAATTGCTATAATGATTTCATACATGTATATAGGATGATAAGAAAACTTTGAATCATAAAGTTTCATTCCCCACGGCATTGTTGTCTGTAAACCAACCTTTTGATGGAATAAAAAATAGAAAATGATGATGCTTCCTATTCCAAATGGAAGTATGTCTAATAAAATAGAAAGCGAGTAATCAACCTTTTTACTGCGCCATACAATATATCCGCTTGCAATGAAACAACCAATTATAATGTGCTGAGTACTCCCTACAGCTAATAACGCTTGCCATGGCGATTGAAAAGCCCACCCTGGATTCAAAATTACTGGTGCGAATTTCCATGTTAAAATGATGATTAAAAATCCATTTGTTACGGCATCCATCATTCTGTCATATAAAAGACCTTGACTTTTCATTTTTAATTTCATGAACATGAGTCCAAACAAACTTCCCACTATGGGAGAAATCGGCTGTATTTTTACCATCCAGTCCATCATTATCTTGATGTCCCCTTTTACTTCTTAATTAATTGCTTAAATTTCTTTTCCAATTGATCCGGAGGTAATACTCCGCGCACTTGTTCTACAATGATGCCGTCTTTATCAACAAAAAACGTTGTTGGTAATGAAAAAATTTTATAATCAAGTCCAGCTACCCCATCCATATCTAGTAAAACAGGAAACTTAAATCCGAAACGATCCGCAAATGCCTTTGCCTCTTGTACTGGATCACTAACCGTTGCATTCACCGCAAAAATTTCGATTTCTCCTTTATATTTATCATAAAGATGTACTAAGTCCGGTGCCTCCATTTCACATGGCCCACACCACGATGCCCAAAAGTTAATAATATACGGTTTCCCTTTTGCATCATTTAATGAATAAAGCTTTCCATCTAGTCCTTTAAGTGTAATTTTCGGTGCCTTAAATCCTACTTGAGGCAATACTTCTTTCTCTTGCAGTGCCGATTGTTTCGCTTTCCTTCCTTTTTCTTCTTGCTTAGAATTATAAAAGTTAACTCCAGCCCAAATAAGTGCTCCAGCCAGTATAATTGCAATTAGTTTTTTCACGTTCTTTCCCCCTATTTTTAAAATCCTGTAAATCCATCAAATAATCTGATAAAGAATGCTGTTATTTTCGTCATTTGGTTCGTATAAAGTAAAATACCTGTCAAAACCATCATGCTACCGCCAATTTTCATCATGACACCCGCATATGTAACAATCCATTTGACCTTACCTATAAAAAATGCCATGACAAAGAACGGAACCGCAAATCCAAGTGTATAAGCTGTAATATAAAGAAGCGCCTCATCTGGGTTAGTTGCACCGAGCATTAATACTGCAGAGAATATTGGTCCCACGCATGGTGTCCATCCAGCTGCATATGTCATGCCAACAAAAATAGAACGAATATATCCAGTTGATTTACTTTTATAATGAAATTTCTTTTCAGACATAAGCCATTTCGGTTGAATGAGCCCTGTCATAAATAAACCCATGATGATAATAAAGATTCCACCGATTTGTTGAATGAGTCTTTGATTGGATGAAAATGTTACACCAATCCAACTTACAGATAAACCTAATGCATAAAATATAACGGAAAAACCTATTATAAAGAACAATGTGTGCATCAGTGCTGTTTTTTGCATCATACCGCGTTTTTCTTTTAAATCTTGAATAGAAACACCTGTAATATACGATAAATAAGATGGATATAGTGGCAGCGAACAGGGTGATACAAACGAAAGAATCCCTGCGCCTACTACAAGCCATATCGTTAAGTCTGCTGCGTTCATTTTACTCCTCCTACAAAACACTACATAAAGTAGTGTTCGATATTAAAAAAAGAGGCTATATGCACTCTCCGATAATAAGTACAAACGAAATGAGAAATAGCCCCATTGTCACATAAACAGAATTTGTATATAACGGCATCTTGAGCTTTATAGATGACTGGCTAATGATTTGCTCTACACGTAAATTGATTGCTGTCTTCGCAAAAGAAGCTGTTATAAACGGATTAGATGCTGTTTTTATTTTCATTAATTTCAATAACGCGCTACCTAGCTCAAACGATGATTTCATTTGATCCATCGCATATTTGTCCGCCAATAGCTCCTGATACGTATGATAGCGCTGTAACATACCTTTCAATACTGGAATATACATCATTCCTTCAGCTAACACCGTAAAAAGAAACAATTTTAACGGATCACGATTTTTTTGGTGATATTCTTCATGCAAAACAATCGCATCAATTTCTTCGTCTGTAAATGATTGAAACACACCTTCCGAAAGAACAATCTGCGGTTGAATCAATCCAACTGTAAATGCCGTAACTTCTAATGACGGCAGCAAGTACAGTTGTTTCCCTTTACGAGTAATCTCAACTAAATTTCGCTTTAATTTTTTGCTATAGAAAAACTGCCTCCATACTCTTTTACACACAACAAATAAGGTGAATACTAACAAGCCTCCCATTACAATACGAATGATTGATAATTCTCTCATGTGCTTTTGCAACTCAAATAGACAAAACTGTGATAGAAAAAAAACCTTATTTCCGAAGAAAAATGGATATGTAACGTAGTACACTAACATACCGAAAAAGAGAAGACTAATGATGCTTGCAAACAATACTAATTTTCGTATTTGCCACTTCATCACACTAGTCCTCTTTTTTCAGTTGATTGAGTTTTGCTTCTAACTTCTTTATTAAAACTGGATCAGCTTGGTCTAGTTCATCTAACATGTGATTCACAACGAGATCACCAAATTCCCCCATCAGTTCCTGTGTCATTTTCTTTGTTTGATTTGATAAAAAAGACTCTTTTGTTTGTGCAGCACGATATACACCGCTTCTTTTTACCGTTTGTTTTTGCAAGTGTCCTTTTTCTACTAAGCGATTCATTACAGTCATTACTGTATTAAAATTCACAGGAGAATCTTCACTTAGTTTTTGCTGAACTTCTTTGATCGTAATATCCGGGATATTCCAAATAATCTCCATAATCTTCGCTTCGAGCGGTCCAAAGAAATGATTTAATCCTTGCTCATTTAATTTATAGTTTTGGGTAAACATACCATGTCTCCTTTCACACTACGGATTGTAGTACAAAATTGACGAAAGGTCAAATATAGATTTACTAAAATATAACGTACATCCTTTCTCTTTATTCATACATGCTTTTTCATTTTCATCTTTTGTTACAGAAGGAAAGAAACTTCTCTACATCGAAACTTTATCAATAACAAAAATCTATTAGGTGGTGATTCATTATGAAATTAGCTGTAATTGGTGGGGGTTACTTTGAACAAATAGATCATTTCCATATAAATCAACGACTTATAGAGTTAACTGGGAAACAATCTCCAAGAGTATTGTTTATCCCAACGGCAAGCAATGATGATGAAGGTTATATAAACGACTTTAGAGAAACATTTGAAAAGCAGTTACAATGTGATGTTCACATTCTACGCTGCACACAAGAAAGTCCTAACGAAGATAAAATAAGTGAAATGATTCATTTCGCTGATTTTATCTATCTAGGTGGAGGAAACTATATTAATATGCTTGAAAAATGGAAGGAAAACAAAATAGATGAAAAGTTAATAGCAGCACTGCACAATGAAACATTCATTGCAGGATATAGCGCTGGTGCTATGTGCTGGTTTACAACCGGACTCCGTTCTAATTATAAAGGAGATGGTTATATGGAAATCGATGGCTGGAATAAAATAACCAAACATTTCTGCCCTCATTACAATCAACCGGATAGAGCAACCGCTTTTCATTTATTCTTACAAAACCATGCACGGAATATAGAAGGAATTGCTTTGGAGGATAACTGTGCTTTATATATAACCGAAAATTCCTTTGAGATTATCGGAGATCCAGAGAAAGCTTGGGAATTCTATATGCATGATGGAACACTCATGAGACACCACTTTGATGTAACGTTAAAAAGTTATTTATGAGCACTCAAATAAAAGTGCCCCTAAACTAGAAAGCTCAGGGACACTTTTATTTATTTTCTATTTAACTCACAAGCCTTGTAATCCGTTTCTTCTGCCATGAAAATTTATAGTACGCGTATTGTAAAATTAAACTTACAATAAACGCTGCTGGATATCCAATCCATATCCCTTCTATACCAAGATCCGTATGGTATGATAAGAAATAAGCAACCGGTACTTCCACAAGCCAAATCGATACAACACCGATAATAGTTGGCCATAGTACGGTTCCGCTCGCCCGCATCGTCGCACCAATAATTTGTGCATGACCGAAAATTAAATAACTCCAAAGCGTAATCATAACTAAACTATGCGCAATTTCAATTGTATCTGGATTTGTTAGGAACAGTGATAAAATCTCTCTTGAGAACATGTAAATTAGTGCGATTAATACGCCACCGATAATATAGTTCAGCACAATCCCAGCTCGAACGACTTTCTGTAATCGATCGAATTGATTCGCACCAATGGATTGTGCAGCAAAAATAGATACAGTAATCCCAAGGCTAACTGCTGGCATTTGTACATAACTTGCTACTTGGTTCACGACTCCATAAGCTGCGGTCGCATCAGAACCGAAGCGATTTACAAATGCAATTACTGCAATTTCAGATAGCGAAACTAAGATCATATTGATACTTGCAGGAATACCAAGGCGTAGTAATAACTTTAATAATTCCCAATCCATACGAAGGTATTTTCGCACTGTTTCATCCAATTGTAATGGATGATTTTTCTTCTTTAAATAAATAAGCATAACAACAAATGTTATAATTGTTGATATAACAGAGGCATAAGCAGCGCCATAAACATCAAGCTTCGGCATTCCGAGCCAGCCAAAAATAAGAATAGGTAATAGTATCATGTTCAATACTGTACTAACTATTAAAAAGTAAAATGGCGTTTTAGAATCTCCTGTACCTCGCATAAATGTTGTATATGCAAAATATAAGAATAAAACTGGCATGGAAATAAATAAAATACGTGCATAATGTACACTCATATCAATAATATTTTCCGGTGTCCCCATAAAACGCATAATATCCATGGCGAATACACTTCCTACTATTGCCAAAACAACTCCTATGATAAACGTAAATGTAAGTGTTGTACCAACAATAGCCTTTAAACGCTCCTCATTACGCGCTCCAAAAGCCTGACCAATTAAAATAGAACTACCAGAGCCAATTCCAATTACAAACGAAACAAGTAAGAAAAACGATGGAAAGAATGCTGAAATAGCAGCTAAATCTTGTTCTCCAAGCCAACGCCCTACCACTACCATCCCAAATAATTGTCCTACTGATTGTAAGACATTACTTAACAGTAACGGAACTAAAAACATGGACATTGATTTCCATATCGGTTTCTCTTCCTTTTGTTGATTTTGTGATTCTGCACCTTCTTGACCATGATCTGCCTGTGATTTCAAATTTCATTTCTCCTTTATTAAGAGAGTGCTCGGTTATATCCGTTCTCTCCATATGACTGTAATTCTCTCAGCCACTTCTCTTCTAATTTTTCCAATTCTTTCTTAACATTAAAAATACCCAGTTTCTTTCTTCTTCAAGACTTCTAATACTTCAAACTCAAAGGCATCTGCACCATACTGCTTCCAGTCATCTTGTAATGCCCTATTCGTATGAGAACCTACATTGAGTTCAAAACGTCTCCCGCTCATTGTCTTCAAATTCTTTGTATTTGTAATACGATAAACCCCAGCCTCAATCTCTGTTTCTTTGTATAGTTGCTTTAATTCTGCTCTCCTATTCATTTCTCATTCTCCTTCCTTCTTACCTTTTTCTTATAACTTAACCCAATATTGACTTCCATCAGCTGTTCGATCTAGAAAACCATACTCAATTAAATACCTTCTTAAAGTTACAAAATCTGAATACACATTTTCTAAAATTTCATTCACTTCTTTTTCTGAATACTTCTTACTATTATCAAATTTTTTCACTAAATGTTTTAATATAATCAGTTTACGTTTTTGTTTCTTTGGAAATTTAACAAGTGGTCCATCTAACCCCTCTGTAAAATGCAACTTCAGCACTTCATCATTTTCCTCTTCCGTAATGTTATATCTGTCGTCCACCATTGTAGCTGTTCTGTGAATTGGCAAAAATTTAGGATGCGTTTTCGATTTTTCTTCTGATAGTTCCATCAGTGCTAAAAACACCTTAGCCTGTTTCATCTTTTCTCGTAATGTAAAACGATGATTGCGAATTGTTGATGTACTTCCTCCATCCATTTCTTTCACAATTTCTTTGTCATTTAAGCCCATATAAAAAAACTGAACCATCTTCTTTTGTAAATCCGTTAAACCTGTAAATTTCTTATCAAGATTTAATAAATATTCGAACATAGACGTATGTTCATTCTCTATATGAAGCTGAACAAATTTCTCTGCTTCATATAAAACATTTTGGTTTTGATAAATAACCCCTTTTATAAACTTCTCTCCACAAGCTAAACAGATGTATTCTTCTGTATCTTCTTCAAAGATATACCCCTTCTTCAATTCTTCAATAGATGCATCCCAAAACTTCGCTGAAATATCACTCATGCTAAACAATCCTCCAAATGGTTTATTATTAATACAAACAAATCACGATATCGTTTATCCACCTCATCATATTATCACAAGTTAAGCAAACATTTCAACATTACGTTTACTTATTTTATAAACAAATTTTAAAACGTTTGTATATAATGTATAAAAGGAACTTTATAATGAATAAAAACAATGGATTACTGTCTCACTACAACATCTATCAAGGTCTTACTGCTCGCAAATACTCGAATAAACACAACCTCTAATCCCGCATAAAAAAGAAAAACATAGACAAATTCAAAAATAATTTGTTATAATCCAAACAATAATCAATTTCGTTTACACAAAATATCATTATTCATTCATAAATACTATACACCTCTAAAAAATTGAGATTTGATTTTGACAACCATCATATTTATACTTCGCACTGTTATAGGGATAATCAATGATAAAACGTATATTCTCTTCGCTAAGGCGTGTACCAAACTATATTTAATGGAGGGCTAAAGATGAAAAAAGCACTTTACATCAACGTTGGTGGAGAAGGACACGTAAACCCAACACTTGGATTAGTAAGTGATTTAATAAAACAAGGAGAACATATTGTCTATTATTCATCCAATCATTTTGAAGAAAAAATCAAAAAAGTCGGTGCCCAGTTTCGCCCTGTTAATCAAGAGGCACAAAAAAAGCTTGCAGAAAGTATGGATCTTATGGCTTCCCAGCCTCAAGAATATTTATTGCACTTTCTAAGTGCAATGGAATCAATCACCGACTCTATTCTAGAAGACATTTCCAACGAAACGTATGATTATCTCATATACGATGCACAGTCTTTACCTGGCAAATGGATTGCCAACCAAAATAAATTATTATCTATTGCAACATGGACCACTTTTGCATATTCACAAGATGCAAAAATAAATATGTCCCTGACAGGAATAGATAATATGGAACAAAAACAAGAACGTTTGGCTATGTTAAATGCATTTTTACAATTAGAAGAAATCGCCAAACGTAAACAATATTTAGAAAATAAATACAAACTTCCATTACCTTACAATTTCTTACTTTGCCCTGGTTCAGGAGATTTAAATATCGTCTTCACTTCTTCCTATTTCCAAAGAAATAGCAGCGTTTTTCAGAAGGACTATATTTTTGTTGGTCCTTCCATTACAAAAAATGAAATCGCAAACGATTTTCCAATGAATCTATTAAATGAAACACGTGTAATTTACATTTCTCTGGGAACGATAATGAACAATCAGCCAGACTTCTATCAAATGTGCTTTACCGCTTTAAAAGATTTAAGAGTTAAAGTGGTGCTAAACATAGGCAAACAATTAAAGGCAGAGCAGCTAAAGGATATACCTGATAACTTTATTGTACGTAGCTACGTTCCTCAATTAGATATACTTCGTCAAACTGATCTCTTTATTAGCCATTGTGGAATGAACAGCACCAATGAATCGCTTTATTTTGAAGTACCCTTAGTTATGCTTCCTATCATAAATGACCAGCATACGATTGCTGAACGAGTAAAAGAACTTGGTGCAGGAACGATGTTAAATATTCAACAACTATCAGTGGAGGATATCAAAGAGGCTGTTAATGAAATGTTAAGAAACCCCATTTACAAAAAGAATACCCAAAAAATTAGTCAATCATTTCGTAACGCGGGTGGTTATGCTAGAGCTGCTAATGAAATTTTCAAATTTACTCGTTCATAAAAATTATGAAAGCTCCATGTTTTCACTAATATGGAGCTTTTTATAGCACATAAGCGTTATCGTGTGAAACTAATTATTAAATTTACTTTGATTTTGCCCTCTTTCCCTTCTTTCAATAAGTTTAAGAATTGCAAATCCTACTATGATGGGAGATAAAAAACGAAGAGTAGAAGAGTAATTATATGTAGCCAATCTCAAAGAAGTGATACGTAGATACTGCTGTAGTTAGTATTACAATACTCGTCCAATTCGGTGAATCAGACATATAAAAAGATGTGAATATAATTCTGAATATCGATTGTAAAGCGATAAAGTAAAACTTTAATTATTTGGTTTTTTCTTCATTCCCCCACTTAACTTCTTTACTTTTGCTGAATTTTAAGGTGGAGGTCTTACTGCCCTAAAATAGCGGGATAAATGTGATAAGCACTGATAGTGTAGAAACAACACACTTCATTATTCTCACCTCACGTTCATTTCCATTATTTCACCATAAAAAAGCCAAAATTCTTAATTTAGAATCTTGGCTCTTCATTATTCATTAAAGCTTATTCTTTCGGTGCAATCATTTTCTTCGGATCTACAATTTCATCAAACTGTTCTTCTGTTAATAATCCTGATTGCAGCGCTGCTTCTTTTAACGTTAATCCCTCTTTATGAGCATGCTTCGCAATTTTCGCTGCATTTTCATATCCAATATGTGGATTTAATGCTGTAACAAGCATTAAAGAACGATTTACATTCTGATTAATCACTTCTTCATTCGCTTCAATACCGACCGCACATTTATCATTGAACGAAATTGTCGCATCGGCTAATAAACGAGCGGATTGTAAGAAATTATATGCAATTACTGGTTTAAATACGTTTAACTCAAAGTTACCTTGGCTCGCCGCAAAGCCAATCGTTGCATCATTTCCCATAACTTGCGCTGCCACCATTGTTAGTGCTTCACTTTGCGTTGGATTTACTTTACCCGGCATAATTGAACTTCCTGGCTCATTTGCAGGAATAATAATTTCACCAAGACCACTACGTGGACCACTTGCAAGCCAGCGTACATCATTTGCAATCTTCATTAAGTCAGCTGCTAATGCTTTTAATGCACCATGTGCAAACACAACTTCATCATGACTTGTTAATGCATGAAACTTATTTAGCGCTGATACAAATTGCTTACCTGTAAACTGGCTAATTTCCTCTGCTACCATCTCACCAAATTTAGGATGAGCATTAATGCCTGTCCCAACTGCAGTACCACCAATCGCAAGTTCCTTCATATATGTATTACTATCAGCAATCATACGCTCCGTTTTTTCTAGCATACGATGCCAACCACTAATTTCTTGCCCTAATGTTAAAGGTGTTGCATCTTGCAAATGCGTACGACCGATTTTAATAATACTTTGAAACTCATTTACTTTTTTCTCTAACGTTTCTTTTAATTTTATAATTGCTGGTAACACTTGATTCTCTACCGCGATCACGCAAGCAACGTGAAGAGCTGTTGGGAATGTATCATTTGAACTTTGAGACATATTGACATCATCGTTCGGATGAATATGTACATCAAGCCCTTTTTCTTTTAAAATTTGGTTCCCACGGTTTGCAATTACTTCATTCACATTCATATTCGATTGTGTACCGCTACCCGTTTGCCATACGACAAGTGGGAAATGTTCATTCCATTTTCCTGCTAAAATTTCATCAACTGCTTCTACGATTGCATGAGCCTTCTCTTCGGATAACTTTCCTAACTTCTGGTTGCTAATTGCTGTACTCTTCTTTAAAATTGCAAATGCTTGTACAATTTCAAGTGGCATATGCTCCGTCCCAATCGGAAAGTTTTCTTTACTACGTTGTGTTTGCGCTGCCCATAATTTATCAGCTGGAACTTTCATTTCTCCTAAAGTATCTCTTTCAATTCTGTATTCCATGTTTTCATCCCCTTGAAAATATAATTGCTACTTTTTTATTGTAACAGACTTCCCTTCAAATGATAAGGATTCTCACTCTTATTTACTCATAATTCTATCTTTAAAAAATTATCCCGCACTAACGGGCAGTAATACTCCCACCTCAAAAATCGGCGGGAGCAACGTCCTGCGATTCTGAGCGAGCGGCTTCCGCTTTTCTAAAGAAGTGAGGTGGGAGATAGACTGCCCGTAAAGGCCCGATTGGTTCAACTAATAATCAGTGGGGGATGAGGAAAACCCCCACTGATTAAAGTTTCACTTTATGTTTTAGATGGATCAGGTGATAAAAACCAACCGCAAACACCAATCGCAATTAATACGATATAAAAAATAGCTTTCCACGTAACTGATTGAGGGAAATCCTTATCAATGATTCCAACCATAGGATGTGCTAACGTTGAAATAATAAGCTTCACACCGACCCACCCAACAATCATAAACGCTGCAGTTTCAAGACCAGGCCTTGCGCGCAATAACCTTACAAAATAAGTAGCTGCAAACCTCATAATAACTAAACCAATCATTCCACCTGTTAAAATAACGAAAAACCTTCCTGCATCAAGGCCACCTATCATCCCTTTATTTAACGGGGTAATTGTCAATGTAAGAGCTACCGCAGCTAAAATAGAATCAATTGCAAACGCCATATCTGTAACTTCTACCTTTAGAACTGTTATCCAAAAACCACTTTTCTTTTTCGAATTATTTTTCTCAACCTTTTTCTCCTGTTCTCCATGTCCTTCTCTTTGCCACCTCTTTTTTCGGTATATTTTTAACTAGGCTTCTAGCCGAAAGAAACAATAAATACACTGCACCAATTGCTTGCATCTGCCACACATTCACAAGAAATGAGATTAAAAACAATGATCCAAAACGAAAGAGAAACGCCCCAAATAATCCATAAAATAATGCCTTTTTCCTATCATCTTCAGGTAAGTGCTTAACCATAATGGCAAGTACAAGAGCGTTGTCCGCAGATAAAACACCTTCTAATGCGATCAAAATTAATATAACTCCCCCATACTCCAGCAATAATGATTCAGTCATAGCTCTCCTCCTATTTTTGATACTATATATTTTGCTTTCTGATAGGGGAAATATACGAATATCACTAGAAACGAAACAACCCGTAAGTTCACATTGAACTTACGGGTTGTTTTAATATTGAAAGAGATAATCCTAGTTATTATGACGCTTGTTTTCCTTTTTCAGCATCATCAACATACCAAATGAATTTCCCTGTATATCCGTATATAACTGCTAGTGCTAATGATACGAAGCTCATCCACATGAATGGGATATACGATAATGTTGCGACCCCTAATATACCAGCCATGAAAATCCCATTATCAGACCATGGAACCATACCTGAAGTTAGTGTTCCACCCACTTCTGAGTTACGTGCTAATATACGGCGATCAAGTTTTAATTTATCATAACTGTCTTGCATGATTTTTGGAGTTAAAATAAGTGATACGTACATGGCACAGCCAAATACGTTTGCTAGGAAAGCAACGATTAATGTGGAAAGCGTTACATTTCCTGCAGAGTTTAGTTTCTTCTCAAATTTTGATACGATTACTTTTAAAACACCTAGTTTTTCAAGTAATCCCCCGAAACCTAATCCAAAAATAATAACAGCTACTGAACTAAGCATACCATTGATTCCGCCGCGATTTAGCAACTTATCAATAAAATCCACACCTGATTCAATAGAGAAACCGTTATATGCTGTTCCAATTGCATCTCCAAAGTGCATACCTTGGAACAAGGTTGCCCAAACTGCACCGAGAAGCGCACCCATCGCAATTGTTGGCATTGATGGTTTTTTCATTGCTAATAGCGCAATAACAATAACCACTGGAACAAGCATCCATATTTTAATATCAAATTCCTTTAATAATGCCTCTTTTAAAAATTCAACTTTGTTTAAATCAACGTTGTCCCCACCATACATCCAACCAGCAACTGTAAACATAATTCCAGTAATAATGTATGCTGGAACATCTAGCACAAGCATCGCACGAACGTGTGCAATAACATCCACTTTTGCCATTGAAGCAGCAAGTACTGTACTATCAGAAAGCGGAGATAACTTGTCCCCAAAGTACGCCCCTGAAAGTACTGCTCCGGCAACTAATGGAAGTGGTAAACCAAGACCTTCACCGATTGCCATCATAGCAATACCAGCTGTACCAACCGTTCCCCACGATGTACCCGTTGCAAGAGAAGTAATCGAACAAATAATTAACGTTGCTAATAAGAATATACTCGGATGAATAAATTCTAATCCGTAATAGATTAATGTCGGTACAACACCGCCAGCAATCCATGTTCCAATTAGTGCTCCTACAGCAACTAAGATGAGCACAGCTTCTAATCCGTTTGAAATTCCCTTTGTAATTGCATCTTGCAACTCTTGATAACGAAACCCTAATCTTAATCCAAGCGCAATTACTAAAAACCATGAAATAAATAGCGCTAATTGAATCGGCAAATTAAAGATCGTTTGAAAGGAAAAGACAACAGCAAGAAACAGTAATAAAAGAATAATGATTTCTGGAATCGATGGTAATCTTACACTTTTCATTTGCTTCTCTCCTTACAAGTCGATAACATGATGTATGTCGCCTAATATGTACTTTTGTATATATATTGCACAAAGACAAACTATAATTTTCACATTATTTCGATTTGTTTTTTAGTATAATAAATATACACCTTTTATATTGTAAAAGTAGCGCCGATATTTCGCAATGAAAATTATTAAAAAATCGTATTTTTATTTATATTTGCCTAAAAATGGCCTAAAAAGAAAAAAAACCGTTGAACTACATTAGTCAACAGTTTTTCACCTTCTATCATTTTACAATACAAATATCCCCTTACCCTTCCACCTTTATTCCTTAGCAGTATGAATAGATATTGCAACATATCACTGCGGCAAAGCATCATACACATACGGATCTTTCGGCTGTTCCACTTTTTCTGCTTTATTTAGTTTTACAAGTGGAAATAGCGTCCCTTTATATGTCGTTTCATCTAGTGTCCCTGTTACTTTCACCCATGTTTCTTCCGGAAGACTTTTCACCTCTTCTCCTGAAACAATCATTCCCCAAACAGAAGCATCCGCAACACAACACGTAATTCCATAACGAGCAACTACTATTTTATCTCCCTTTACTTCTTTATCATGATAAACAAAACCCGTAAATGTGATTTCTTTCCCTTTAAATCCAAGCACATCTTGACCAATTACATTCATCGTTTGAATATAATTTTGATTATCTACTTGGATTGTATTTTGTTTCATCATATTTCTTTCTAATTCTCCCGGTGACTGCCCTGATGCAGGAAGATTTTGAATTGGTTCTTCTTCTTGATCAACTAATAGCTCCCTCCAATCAGAACTTTCGGGTTGTTTCTTCGCTCCTGCACTTTGATTCATGCCACGTTTTGCTGCTACACTACCATCAATTGTCACATTAGAAAATAAAAATGCACTCACAATCGGAATGAGAAAAATTGCGTATAACATACAAATTCCAACTTTTGATTTTGGTACTGTATGATTTTCGCAGCAGTTACAGTTTCTTTTTTTCTCTTCATTCCCATTCCATACTTGTAAGCAGCCTAAAATGATCGAAAGAAAAAACGCGAAATAGATAAACTTTATCATTTTGGGTGCGATAAAATTATCAATATTTCCTGTTACTAGTAGTTTAAATAGAAGCATTGCAAACCCAAGTAAAATAATCCCTCGAATATATGCATGAAATTCTTGTTTCCTTTGCTTTTTCATGATCGCCATCTCCTAACTCATTGCAAACTGAACAACGATATATACACTAATCGTGACAATGCCAATAAAGAAGAAAACAAATCTTTTTTGAAAGTAAGCAAATAACATCAAAGTATTTTTCAAATCTAACATCGGTCCAAATACTAAAAAAGCAACGAGTGCTTTTACGGAAAATATATGACCAAATGAAGCTGCGATAAATGCATCTGCTTCTGAACAAAGCGATAGTACATAGCCAAAAACCATCATGACAAAAGGTGAAATCACCTCGCTATTTGCAATTTCTACAAGCAAGTTACGATCTAAAAATGTTTGAAATAAACTTGCTAAGAACGCACCAATTAATAAATACTTTCCTGTATCAAAAAACTCATCCACTCCATGACTTATTACGTCTCGCCAACTTTTTTTCTTCTCATCATGAGGAATCACTTTTTGTTCTTTTAAAATACTTTTATTACGGTATACATAATGCACAACTAAGCCTATCAATAATGCAACAAATAATGCTATCCAAAAACGAGCATATACAACATTTGGATTCGTTCGAAATGCATAATACGTTGATAAAAACACAATTGGATTTAAAATCGGAGCACTTACTAAAATCACTATTCCTACATGCGAGGGCAAACCTTTCTGAATAAGCCGTCTTACTACTGGAATGATGACGCACTCACACATTGGAAAAAGGACACCAACAAATGCAGCAGGAACCATTGCAACAATTGCTGATTTTGGTAATATTTTTTGGATCATCTCCTCTGTCACAAATACTTGAATAACAGAAGAAACAAGAACTCCTAATAAAATAAAAGGTACTGCCTCAAAGAAAATACTTAAAAAAATTGTATTTACGTTCAACCATTCTTTTGGAATAGTCTTATGCAAATTTGCTAGGTTTGTGAAATCTACAAAAAAGAATAAAAAAAGAAAAATAGCAATGAGAATCGTACCAATTAACTCCTTTGATATTCTATTAAAAACCAAATTCCTCGCCTCCACTTTATTCATATTTAAACGTATGCTTGTCCTTTTTTTCTATGACAATTCCCAAACATTTTTCACATTTCATTTCTATTCACAAATCGTAATCATTATGATTTATTCTTGCATTTCTTTTTAAGGTCATTTATCATAAAACGTAATGATTACGATTTATAAGGAGGAATATATAATGAAAAAAGTACCCATTACCGTATTAAGTGGTTTTTTAGGTTCTGGTAAAACAACATTATTGAATCATATTTTGACAAATAGAGAGGGCTTAAAAGTAGCTGTCATTGTAAATGATATGAGCGAAGTAAATATTGACGCTGCACTTGTAAAGCAAGGAGGTTTTTCTCGTACAGAAGAAAAGTTAGTAGAAATTCAAAATGGTTGTATTTGTTGTACTCTGCGAGAAGACTTAATTATAGAAGTAAATCGTCTTGTAGAGGCAGGAGATATTGACTATATTGTGATTGAATCTTCCGGAATTAGTGAACCAATTCCTGTTGCTCAAACATTTACGTATATAGACGAGGCACTTGAAATTGATTTAACAAACAAATGTCGTCTCGATACGATGGTTACTGTAGTCGATGCCAATCGATTTTGGGATGATTTTGCAGCTGATGAAAGCTTATTAGATCGAAAGCAAGCAATTGATGAAACAGATACACGAGAAGTTATCGATCTACTAATAGATCAAATTGAGTTTGCAAATGTTATTCTTTTGAACAAAGTAGATTTACTAGAAAAAGAAGATATTCTCGAACTCCATCTTCTATTACAAAAATTAAATCCTAGTGCAAAAATTATTGAATCTTCATTTAGCGCAGTACCACTAAATGAAATTTTAAATACGAATTTATTTGACTATGATGAAGCAAGTCAAGCTGCAGGCTGGATTCAGGAGTTAAATAGCAAACACCATACACCAGAAACAGAAGAATACGGCATTAATTCCTTTGTTTATCGCCGCAAACGTCCATTTCATCCTGTTCGACTTATGAATTGGTTAAAAAAATGGCCTTTGGATGTTGTAAGAGCAAAAGGTTTTTTCTGGCTTGCATCCCGTAACCACATGATGGGGCTTCTATCTCAAGCTGGTTCTTCGATTACCATCCAAGGAGCTGGTGAATGGGTTGCAGCATTACCTAAAGCTGAGCAGCAACAAGTAATTGCTGAAGAACCAGAAGTCTTAAATAATTGGGATGAGCAGTACGGGGATCGAATAACAGAACTGGTCTTTATTGGAGTTGAAATGAATCAATATGAAATTGAACGTTCTTTAGATACATGCTTATTAACCAAGGAAGAAATGAGACAGAATTGGGATGATTTTGTTGATCCAATTCCTCCTTTTACCGTGGCATCGTAATGTAAAGTAGAAAAACAAGATGGCTTCCCTCAAAGGTTACCATCTTGTTTTCGTTTGTTCTTTAGAGTTATTAGGCTTATTTATTACATTCCCCCATATAACAAGTAAAACCGTACTCACAACAACAAAAACTCCATAACCAATCCCCGCAGCATCACCAAACGCTTCTAATCCAAATGGCAGCAGAGCGGTAGCGATTCCTATTACGTAAGAAAAAATCCCAGCTATTTTTGCAAGTTTTTCTTTATCCCCTACAAACGGCTCTTCTTGATATCCTGCAAGGAGAAATAACCGCTTTTTTATATGGATTTGGTATCCCAGAATAAGAATTAACATACCTACAAGAAAACAGATTATAAATCCGCCGATCATCAAACTCCTCCTTTACAATATTTTACCATAATCACACCTATTACTTGTTCAAATGTACTATTAAAAAATTCTGTTTATTTTTAATAGTACTCGTGATATATTACATATTGTATTCAATATTTCGAATTCGATTTTCTTTCGGGAAGGAGGATCTTGCTATGGATTCAGGACGATTGAAAGGTATTATTATGGTCATTACAGGTGCAAGTTTATGGGGATTATCCGGAACTGCTGCACAGCAACTTTTTCAACAAGAAAATGTCTCTACAGAATGGTTAGTTACAATCCGCTTACTTATATCCGGAATTATTTTGCTCTTATTCTCCTCATTTAGAAGTAAAAAATCAGAAGTACTCGGCATTTGGAGACGAAAAGCCGATGCAAACAAAATGATTTTATTTGGATTGTTAGGCATGCTTGCAGTGCAATACACCTATTTTGCTTCTATTAGGGAAGGAAATGCTGCAGTCGCAACATTGTTACAATATTTAGCACCAATATTTATAACTGTTTATCTCATCTTTAAATGGAATATTCGTCCTACAAAAATCGATTTTATTTCGATCGCACTATCTTTAATCGGACCCTTTTTCTTACTAACAAATGGATCCATTGATAATTTAGCTGTTTCAACACCGGCTATCATTTGGGGCATTTTATCTGGTCTATCACTAGCATTCTATAGCCTTTATTCAAAGGAATTATTAGAGAAGTGGTCTTCATCTGTCATTGTTGGATGGGGGATGATTATTGGAGGGATTGGTGTAACTATCCTACACTTTTTTGCTACAAACGAGTTCATCTTATTATCAGGCATGAAATATTTACAGCCTAACAATCTGTTTCTCATTACATTCGTTGTGATTTTCGGAACACTTATTGCGTTCTACTTATACTTAGATAGCATCCGCTACCTTACACCGAAAGAGACGACACTATTTGGTTGTACAGAACCACTTGCAGCTATCATTTCTTCGATTCTCATTTTGCATGTTCCGTTTCAATCATTTCAATTGTTTGGTGCTCTTTGTGTTATTGTTATGGTACTTGTACTTAGTCAAAAGCCTGATGAAGGAAAACCGAAACTACAACTTGTCGAGACAAAAAAACAAAACATAAAATGAAAGGAACTGTCTGGTCATGCCCATTCCTCAAAACTATCGAAAGCAAGAAAGAGTATCTGCTAAGTCACTTGTGTTAAATCAATTACAAGATTGGATTATTGAAGGTATTTTACAACCTGATGAAAAAATTAATGACGGAGAGCTAGCCGAAGCTTTAGGTGTGAGTAGAACGCCGGTTAGAGAAGCGTTGCAAGTGTTAGAACTCTCCGGATTGGTAGAAATGGTTCCAGGACAAAAAACAAAAATTGCCCCTATAAAACTAGAAGATGTATCTGTTATCTATGAAACAATTGCTGGTCTTCATACCATTATTGGAAAACAAGCAATTCATCAAATAATGGAAGCAGATCTAATAAAACTTTCTGAAATAAATGCAGCATTCGAAAATGCTATAAATGAAAAAAATTCAAAACAAGCTTTACATTTAGATATACAATTTCATAACACAATTGTAACAATCGCTAAAAACACATACATCGAACCGTTCTTAGCAAACATCCAGCTTCATGTATTACGTCTTGAATACCTATTTTTCCAGAACTTCATTCCTGCACGTCAATCGATTGAAGAACACAATTTAATCATTGAGGCGTTAAAAAAACAGGATACGGAACAAATAGAACAAATCATGTCTCAAAACTGGTTACGGCCAATGAAAGAAATCCAAAAAATAATCTCTGTGGAATAATGAAAAGAGCCGTTTACGTGTTCTCTCAACACAAACGGCTCTTTCTTTACAATTCTATATGACTATGCACGAATCTCGGCATATTTCTCAAGGTCTCTATACTCTTTTTCTAGTTCCTCTAAGGAAAGCTCGTATAATTGTCGATCAAGAACTTTAAATACACCTGCCCCAATTAACTGATCAATTAACTGCCTCTTACGATTTTCAACAGCAAAACGGAGTTGACTACTCATCTTTTTAAAACTCCTTTCTACAATAATTGAAAATGATAATCCTTATCAATTACCACTTTGATTATAAAAGATGATGTTTTAGAAGTAAAGTAATATGATGAAATATTTACCTTACAAACTGTTTGTGGCCACATTATATATATGTATGTTTCGTAAGATCGATTATGCCACTTTTTATCATCTTTTTTCTTTCATACTTCGCAAAGTGGTTCTTTATGTTTTTCTTCAATTTTAAAGGTAAGCAAGCTTAAAGTAAGAGAGACTGCATCACTTAGCATATGCCCAGCATCTGGTAAAAGTGCTAAACGCCAATGACTTCGGCAATCATAAAACCTGTCGTTAATATGAGTGCAATCATTAACGCTTTTTTATTTTGTGAATGACCATGATTATGTGAATGTTCCATATAAATCTCCATAAACAATAATTCCTACATTCTATTATGTGACAGGCCTTGCCAATTTATCTAAATCTATTCACTTACATCCCTAGCCACGATCCATCCCTTCACTTATACCCCTTTCGTTATTTCTACTATCATTTCCTTTTTTCTCAATTAAAAATAAGACTACTTCTTTTTCTTTTTCATATTATTTAATACTGTTAAGAAATGAAGAGGAGGATATAAAATTGAAACGATTATTCCTTTGTATGGAACGTGAACTTCTTGTAGTGGAAGAAAAAAATGAAGAATTTCAAGTTCAGTATCACTTACAAAATATGCAACCTACTTGTATTGCGGTTGATCCATTTCAATCAAATCGTATATATTGCGGAACATTTGGCCGAGGGTTATGGGTAAGCGATGATAGAGGTGATTCTTGGCGACCAATTGGAGATTCTTACCGCTATTTTGACTTTCCTAAGGACGATGGTATTTTACATTCTGCCATTACTTCTATCGCTATAAGTCCTATTAAACAAGTTAACGGTTACGGCATTGTTTATGTAGGAACGGAGCCTAGCGCTTTGTTTTATTCAGAAAATGGTGGCGAAACATGGGGTGAGTGTAAGAACATGAAATCATTGCTATCTTCATATACATGGGCATTTCCACCACGTCCATTTACACATCATGTTCGTTGGATTACAGTTGATCCAAATAAGCAAGATACGATCCATGTATCAATTGAAGCAGGAGCTGTTATTCAAAGCAAAGATAGTGGCCAAACTTGGGAGGATAAAAAATTCGGTGCTCCTATTGATGCTCACCAACTACTTATGCACCCACTGGCTCCAAATCGTCTTTACGCATCATGTGGCGATGGATTTATGAGTGGACCCGAACGTGCATATCTTGAAAGTTATAATAGCGGAAACAGTTGGATTTCTTGTAGCGAAGGTTTAGAACATCACTATTTATACAGTATGGCGATCGACCCTAGTGATTGTGATACGATACTTGTCTCCGCTGCGCCAAGTGCTGACCTAGCTCACCATCGTATACCTTATGAATCTTATATTTATCGGAAAACAAAAAGCACTCCTTTCCAAAAAGTACAGCACGGGCTACCGTCAACAATTGGCACTGTCATCTCTATGCTTGCAACAAACCCCGCAGAACCTCATACGTTTTACACTTTAAATAATAATGGTGTATTCCAATCTTTAGACAGTGGGCAAACTTGGGAGCAATTAAACATTCCATGGAAAAAAGAATATAAAACACAACATCCACATGCTTTACTGATTACCTCCTAACAAAAAATAAAAGGGCTATCTTATTTTTATAAGACGCCCTTTTATTTCTGTTATTTCTTTAAATCAATTACGATATCATCTAAAACAATATCTTTACTTTTCGCCTCTTTTTTAGGTACTTCGATCTTCTTCTCTTTTCCGCCACTCATTTCTACCCCGCCATGGTTCTCAGGAGTTCGAGTTCGCAAATTCGCATGAGGAGTCACAATTAATTTTGTTGCATTTTCATTGAGTTTTTGGAATGTTGTACTCCAGTGAATTTTATTTGGCTCTGTAGCTGTACCTGTTCCTCCATTCCCTTCACCAGAATAAAGATTACCTAAGTCATCTTTAACTTCCAACTCAACTTCTACATCATCCCATTCCTTCCTTGTATTTTTAGAAACTTCTTGATTGTAATACAGAATAAACGATATCGGGGACACAGCCATCTTTTCCATATTTACTTTTACGCCTTCTTTTTCGGAACTTCCACTAATTGTTCTTTCTTTACTATCCATTGCCTTCACAGTAAGAGCAAAATTCCAATTCCCTTCTATTCCTTTCTCTTTATCCGGTATTTCTATTCTATCTATATTCCACCTAAGTTTTATTTTGCCTTTTTTGTTACTGCTATGATGTGTCGTTGTCACCATACCTACATACTTTTTATCTGCGACTTTTGACATTTGACCACTTCCTGTTGTTCCTCCATCAGCCTCCATTATATCTAATCCTCTCATTATAATAGGATCATCTCCCAAGTCTTGCTCACTTTCCATTGAATACGTTATTGATACAGTTCGTCCATCAGAAATTACATCATTAATCGTGATTTTAACCCCATTACTTTCCCTCGTCATATTTAACTCAGTCGAAAACTCTTTATAATTTTCATATAGCCCGGTTCTACCATTATCTAAAAATCGGAATATATCACCTACTATAGGAAGCCCTCCAGCGTATGTAGGAAATCCAATACCAAGCGTTGCAACTGACAACCCTACTAAAATCGATGCAGCAGCGACACCCTTTTTCCATTTCTTCATTTTTTTCTTTTGGTGTATCGATTGTTTTAAATTACGCTTCACTTTTTCTCTTTCAAATTCATAAGCCTTCATTTCCTCTAATTCTTTTTCATCTATATCAATGTCATTTAATAGCTCGTAGATGTCTTTCATATTACACTACCTCCTAAACTAAGATTCGTAGCATTTTTTTGTAATTTCTTTTTCCCACGATAAATTCGATTATCAACCGCAGCCCTCGTTAAACCTAGCTTTTCTCCTATTTCTTCCGTCTTGAACCCTAGAAGAAACTTCATGATAAAAATCTTTTGATCCACAGGCTCTAATTCATTAATTATCTTCACAAGTTCATTTCTATCTTCTATTACAATGAATTCATCTTCTGCGGATCTTCCTTTATTTACATCCAAATCATCTGAAGTAATCTCAACTTCCTTATTCGCTTTCCTGTAATAATCAATCGCTTTAAATTTCGCAATTGCTGCAATCCACTTTTTAAAATCTTCCGCCTCTCCATGAAACTTGTTTGCGTTATGCCAAACCGAAAGAAAAATATCATTGATACACTCTTCTATCAATCCATCGTTTTTTAACGGAATGAGAACCTTGTGTGTTATCCCCTTTATTAATGGCAAATATGTATCAACAATAAACTCTAGCGCATCTTCTTTTTGCCGTTGCAACCTTTTTATAAAATTTTTCTCATTTGATTTCATGTAGCGATTCCCCTTATTTTTTTGTAAAAGCTTTTACACCTTATATAACGTACAAAATTATTTTTTCTCTCATATTTCTCATCTTTTTATTTTCTTAATTTTAATATAAATGCATATTAAATTATTAGAATATAACTCACATTCTTATCTATTCAAAAAATAAAGTGAGGTTAAGATCCATCCTAAGCTCACTTTGTAAACAATATTAATTTGCACATTCTCTCTTTTCCGTATCAATGGACCATCCGATAATAGTCGCACAATCTCTTCCCTTCCATTCAAGCACGTTTGCCAATACAGGCTCTATCTGAAGACCACCCCCATTATACAGTACTTCAAGTAAAGACTGATCCTCATCAAACGACTGTTTATCACACTCTAACACTCCATCTGTCGCTAAAACAATATGGTTCATCCCCTTCTCTAATCCACGAACGCCAGAAGTGAAACACGGCGTATTAGCAGCAAACACATTTTTTCTTCCAATATACTCATAAAATTTACGCTTATTTAATCTTCCTTTTCCATTTTGTAATTGTTCTGCATGAAATAAGTAAGCAAAGCATTCTCCAACTGATAACCAATACAAGAATTCACCTTTTCTTAAACAAATTAAACAGGCTAGTTCTGCATTTTCTTGTTCACTTTTCTCAATAAACGATTCATCTGTAAATAACGCTAATAAGTACATATGCGTATGATGAAATGCCAGATGGATGGGATACGAGAATAATTCTTGTAACTTCTCTTTTCTTTCAGAAATTGCATCTATTATATAATGTATATTTTTCGTTTTATGATGAGCGTCAAAAATCATAACAAATTCAAATTCTAATTGCGGGTCCCACCAAGCTAGCACTGCATCTCCTCTTTCGTACGCATCACTCTCTTGATTCCCGCCATATATACCAACTGAAAGAGGACCACATTTTTCAACATGTATTTGGTCTAAATACATCTTTTCATGACTAATCCATTTAAATGTATGCACTTCGATCATCCTCTCTCTTGCTATTTGTATGCCTTTACACTAAGAGTACCGTATATTGCAAGAAAAATAAACTTTTTGAATATTTTCATGTGAAATAAAAGGATTTTACATCTCACAAAACGAATATATCTTAAAATACGATACAAATAAAACACGAAGGACCATTATCATGAAAAATGTCAATCAGAATTGGGAAACTATTTATTATCACTTACGGTATGAATATGAGGACAATCTTTCTCACCAAGCCATTCGAATTCTGCAAATCATTTCCCGAGAGACGGAAACTAAAATTGGCAAGGTTGCATCTGAATTAGGATTATCCCATAATACAGCATCAGAACATGTAAAACGCCTAATTCAAAAAGGATTTGTTATAAAGGAACGAAATATACAAGATGAACGAGTTGTCAATCTTACATTGACTACAGAAGGTAAAGAAGCATTAGCGAAACATACATTATTAGATGAAGAAAAATTAAAAGTATTAGAATCTCAATTTTCAACAGAAGAACAACAATTAATCGAAAAAGCCTTTTCATTACTAGCAAAGGAGTCAAAGTATGCATTTCCTCGTTAAGGTCATTGTCTCCGCCCTTATCATCGGCGGTGTAACTGAATTTGCCAAACATTATAGTGCAATTGGTGGTTTTATCGCAGCACTTCCTCTCATTAGTTTGCTTAGCTTGTTTTGGATTTCATTTGAAGGCGGGGGTAAACAAGACTTAAGTCAATTTGCTTTAGGAGTATTATACGGATTTCCTGCATCAGCACTTCTTTTATTTATTGTGTATCTCGGATTAAAAAATTCTTTTTCACTAAGTACATCTGTACTATTCGGTATCGGCATCTGGTGTATCGTTTTCGCTTGTCAAAAATTATTTCAATCCTAGGGGAGAATTAAGATGAAACAACTTGAAGTAACATTAAAAGCTCCATTGATTATCATCGGACGGGACCCAAATTACTCCATTGAAAAAATGCTTGAAAGTGGAATGACATCTGAAGAAGCAATAAAGCTTGAAGAGATGTGGCAAGAACTTATTCACGAACTACTTATGCTCTCTCAAAATAGCCGGTATATCCTCGCTCAACATGCTAGCCACGGGATTGAACATGATAGACCAGATATTATTATTGATGCAGTTCATTCCGTACAAGGCGGTGAGAAATATAACATTAGAAACCATGAATATTTCAATTAAAGCTAGAAAAAAGGAAGCAGTTCTCACTGCTTCCGCACTCATCTATTCATAATCTTCCTCGGCTTCATCACCATCATAATACGAGTTTCCATTATTCACATATATAGGTCCATTGGCAACATCAACACGAAGTACCCATGCCCAAGGTACAGCTAAGCGTTTATGTAGCGCACGCCAAAATTTCATTGACTTTCTTTCATACTCCTGGAACTCCTGAAGTATATCTTTATAGGAGGAACCGTCTAACTGAACATTTGCTTCTAGTAAACGAGAATAGGCATAGTGCTGTAGTTCTAGTTCAGCAGCAGCTTCCATCTCTTCTGGTGTTGCCATGCCAATAATTGTTCCATCTGGTGGCACAACTTCATATACATTATGAACTTCAATGAGTCCTTCTGGATGATCTACTAACCCCTTCTCTTTCTCAAACATGTAAACAGCCTCCTTTATCACACATTTTTTTATGTTACAAAAGCATACTTCTCTAATAACCGCTCTCTTTCCTTCTTTTTTGATAAAAAATTACAAAATATTCAACAGATGACCAGATTATTGTACTGTCTTACTCATTTCCATCTTTTTCGCAGATATAAGCTTTTCTCCAACAAATGATAATTTATATACATCTGGCATCTCTAATTCTTTCCAAAAATCAAAACCGTATTGAGCATCAAAATAATTCATTATTAGCACCATAATATTCCCATGCGTTCCAATTACGATATTTTTCCCTTTATATCGCGTTAATATATGTTGTATACACTGAATTCCTCTCTTCTGCGCTGTATCATTTGATTCTCCCCCTTCAAAAGAAAAGTTTGGATTCCCCCATACTTTCATCATTGCTTTCTCAAAATCTATTACCGGCTCTTTACTTAATAGTCTCTCCCGTAAATCTTCTTCAATCTGTATGGATAAATCAAAATGTTGCGCGACTCCTTGAACGGTTTGAATAGCCCGTTTATATGGGCTAGACAATACAACTTCTATTTGTTCCTCTTTTAATAGATTTACCACAGTTTGTGCATCTTTCCATCCTTTTTCAGAGAGTGGTCGTTCTCTTTCTTCCGGGGTATATGTAGAATGGGCATGGCGAACAAAATATATTTGAGTCATGAAATTCCTCCTCCTATTCAATTGGTTCTATTAGAGATTGATTAATTCCTTTTGAAATTTTTCCATATATAGCAAACAAATGGGACTTTATAAAAAATTCCTTTTGTTTACATAATAAAATTATATTGTTGTAATTTTTTCGAATTCCTCACTCGAGAACAAGGGCTACTCTATCTCACACGAGGTCACCTCTTCATTTAATACAACCACTATATCGGACCGCTATTCATCCGTAGAACGCTTTAAATTTGCAGTCCAATCATGACAGACTCCTTAATTGGAGCAAGATCCTTAGCTAAATGTTCAGCATTCACACCGTAAGCAGCTTGGAATACATCTGGAGGTGTCATCCTAAGTATGTCTGACCCTTCAGCTGTTTCAAATTGATCATTATTGAAGAAAAGGTGTAAATGACCCTCTTCTGATACAGCCGTAATCCAGTGCCACCAGCCCATTGGAATAAAAACTGTTTGCCCAGCTTTCACTCGTTGACCACTCCCACGGCTGAAGTTAGTGGGCTTTCTCGCTCACAAATTCGGTAATTGAGTTGAAGTCACTTCATAAGCAACGTTTTTTTATCCCGTTTAAAAAATACATTTTCACATAGGCCAAAGAAAAGATTTGGTGTTCCAGAACTTTTCTTTAAATTTTTATTATCTGGAGCATACCCTGAATTAGCCATTCTATCCCTCTTTTCTAATCCCAGTATTCCATACTATTCGTATCATATGGAAGAAATAAAAATGGTGTGCCTATTTATTATCGTTTTTATATAACAAAAAAACATGCTCCAAAATGCCAGCATGTTTTGTGATATACTTCACATTGTTTAATTAAAAAATAAAACCATATTACTTACTATGATGTAACATTAAATCATCGAATTCTTCTTCAATATGATTTAACTTTGCAATCCCTTCTTTCCATTTATGGATATAACGTGATACTCCAACAACAAATAAAGTGAAAATAGTAGAAAGAATAATGCCATATACAATCGTTACAGTATGCATAAATTACACTTCCTTGTAATAGGTTATGCATTTATTATATTCCTTTTTCTAATAGAATTGTAGAATTTCAAGATTTTGTAACAAAATTGATTTTTCTAATTATACAAAAAATATTACCTGCTATTTCCGAAATTGTTCCATTTGTCAAAAAACGTTCAAAAAAAAGCCGTCGTAACAAACGACAGCTCATATATAGCTTTTAAATTATTATTCTATTGATTTTTCTTCGCTTCTATTTTTTCTTTTGCATTTTCAGCCTTATCTAATGCTTCCCCGACTTTTTTCTGTTTTTCCCTTGCTTCATCAATACTATCTACAGCTTTGATTACTTTATCAATGCCTTCTTCGTCTACTTTTTTCTGCTTTGCAATTCTTTCCTTTTCTTTTTCCTCAATGTCTTTTGCCTTTTGAAGCATATTTTCTGCGTTTGACTTTACGGCTTTCTCAAGAGTAGCATCCTTTTTCTTTTGTAATACTTGATTTGTATCATCTTTTGCTTCTAAATATTTACCATCTTTTAACGCCGATGCACCGTGATCCATTAGCTTGGCAACATCCTTATAGGATTTTGTTTCTTCCGTAAATTTTTCCTCTTCAGCCTTTTCAAACCACATAACTGCATCACTATATTTTTCATCTTGCAATGATTTCATCCCTGTTTCAATATACGTATCGTAGTTACTACAGCCAGCCATTAGAAAAAATAAACAAAACATAACAAAACTTATTTTTCTCATAATGTTTTTCTCCTCTTTCTTTGTTACACACTTTATTAAATGTATCATAGCTAAAACATACTTTCAAAAAGAAAACATCATCCAGTACATATAACTAGATGATGTTTTCTTACATATAAATATAATTAATTCATAAATTAAACCGACACATCTACTTGTTTTTTCGTTCTAGATTGCTTTATTCCAACAAAAACTACTAAAAGTAGCCCAGTTCCTAATATTAACATTACGATACTCGTTGGGAGTATATCCAATAAAACACCAAACAAAATCATCCCAAGCGGGGCAATTGCAGTAGCAATTGTTTCAAGTAGCCCAAAAACACGCCCTAAATATCCTGGATCTGTTGTTTTTTGAATATGCACTTGCATTGGGATATTTACTGCTATCATTGATATACCACTCAGAAGCATAAAAACAATATAATAAATAAAACTTGCTATCTTTGGAAGCGCAACGATTAATGGAAAAACGGTAAATAAACTTAAACTTGCAAACAAAAACAAGCTAATATAAATAGATCGAAATGGGTTATTTACTTCCTTACGAACAGACAAAACAATTGCACCAATTAACATTCCGACCGCCAACATGCCTTCTACAGTGCCAAGTTGTTTAGAAGTTAAATGTAAGTTTTGCACAATAATATAGGGAAGCGCAACAAAAAGTGCGCTAGAAAAAAAGTTTACCCAAAGAGCGATCTTCATAAGTCCATATATTTCATGCTGCTGTTTCACATATAAAAATCCCTCTTTTATACTCGCAAAAAAATCTCCTTTCTCCTCTTCCACTTCTTTTTTATACAAATCAAATACGATAAATAATTGTACAATAACAGCTAAGAAAAATGTAATTCCATTTAAAAGAAAAAAGGATGTAATGGGAAATAAACCAAATATTACTCCCCCGATTATCGGTGCTAAAATTCTTGATAATGAATCAGCTGTCTGATTTAAAGCACTTGCTTTTTGAATCCGCTCCACATCTACTAAATTTGGAATAGAAGAGGTGAATGAAACAGAGTAGAAACTTGCACAAATTGATAATAGTGCTGCCGAACTATAAATAAATAAAAGTGATGATCCAAATATAGTAGAAAGAATAAACATTGTGATCATTGTTAAACTACTTAATACATCCATACCAATAATAAGCCATCGTCGACTCACACGGTCTGCCACAGCCCCTGCAATCGGTCCACATATCATTCTTGGAATCGAGCCACAAATAAGCGTAACTGCAAATCCAACTCCCGATCCTGTCGTTTTTAAAACATATAACCCCATCGCAAACGTATAAATCCCTGCACCTAATAAAGAAGTCATTTTTCCAATCATCATTAAAATAATATTTCTCGTTGCGATTTTCATTCTTGGATCATTTTGACTTATACTCGCATCCGTCATTATGCCACTCTCCCCTTAAAAGTTAAATTGTGTTAAACTTATTATATAATCATTTTTCAATTTTTTACAACAAAAAGTTTAATTGTATTTAACTTCTTATAATAAAGGAGCAACTATATGGCTACTCTTGGTGAAAAAATCAAAGCATTACGAAAGGAAAAGCGTCTTACGCAAACAGAATTAGCTGGCTCAGAGCTAACGAAAAGCATGCTGAGTCAAATTGAAAATGGGAAAGCAACACCTTCCATGAAGACATTACAATATCTTGCTAGTAAGCTTGAATGTGAAGCAAGTTTTTTACTAGAGGAAGACAACGAAGAAGTAACAAAGCTTCTTCCAAAAATGGAACAAGCTATAAAAAACAATCAATTTGAGGAAGTGTTTCATACACTACTGCCTATCGTTCAAAAAGAGCTGCCACCTACTTTAAGTACAGCTCGTTTATATAAACAATTTATAAGCGTTGCATTTCATATGAGAGATTACAACATTCATTCCTATATTGAAAAAGCAGTAGAAATTTTTCAAAAGTATACTTTATACCGTGAGAGTACTCAAACTAGTTTAAAACTTTGTTATTTATTATTTGTTCAGAAAAAATATGAAGAATGTCTACAACTTCTTACTTCTATTCGCAAAGAATATGAAGAAAAACAATTAGAAATGGACCTAATTATACAAATAGAACTTTTCTTATGTGAAGCAGTGGTTTTACTCGCATACGGTAATTATGAGGGGTGCGAAAAAATCATCTTACAAGCCCTTGATTTCTCAAAAGAAAATCAAGTGTATTATAAAACAGACGAATTTTACCGAATTCTCTCTTACCAAAATGTACTAGTAGCTGATAAAGAGAAATATTTACACTATATAAAAAAATCCGAGCAATTTGCTATTTTTACGGAAAATACTTTATCCCTTGCGATTGTAGACATATTAAAAGCTTATTACTACAACACAATTACAAATGAATACACATTAGCCCTACAACATCTGGAAATGTTCAGAAAAAAACTCCAAGATGAACATCTGTTCCGAGAAGATGGTGCATATTACGTTGAAAAAGGAAAATCTTTATATGGTCTCAAACGATACGAGGAGGCGCTAAAAGCATTAGAGCGGGCAACAATTCCAGACTACATGTTCCATCCACTAGATCAAGCATGGATCATCACCGGCGGAGCTTACCGTGCCCTTTGTTATATAGAACTCAAAAATAAGAAAAAAGCGCTTCAAGAAGCAACCGAAGCCTTTCATGCGATACAAGAATTTCCTAATTCGACATTTACCGTGTTTATTAAAGAAACATTACAAATGATACAAAAACTTTAAACTCATCTCAAAATGGTATATTATCCCTCTTTTTTAGCAAAAATAATAAAGATGGGAGGAATGTAAATATGAATGTACAACGTGCAAAAGAGCTGTCCGAGTCATCAGAACAAGCGCATGTTAGTTTTCAAGGCCTACCTGTTATGATTCAACATGTTGATGAAAGCAATGAAACCGCCCGAATATATGATGCAACCAATCCAAAACGTGAGTTAACTGTTCCAATTAATAGTCTAGAGGAGCTATAAGAAATCCCACTTCAGCTTTATTTGAAGTGGGGTTTTTCTTTTGTACCGTATGAAATGAAAGGCCATCAATTTGTCTTTCCAAATATTTCTACTATCACTACACAAAAAAAGTGCATTTCTATTTTTTCAATATCTATCCCATACGGTACGTGATATTTTACAAAACATCTTTATACGCAAAAGACACACTATTCAATCTTTATGATATGATACAATCCATAAGTATAATTGGGGGGATACGATGAGGGATACAAAGCAAAGTAACAAATCTTATTATGCAGTCATATTCACTTCCCAGCTTTCACAAGACACGACTGATTATAACGATGTGGCTGAGAAAATGGAAAAACTCGCTAAGAAGCAACCTGGATTCATAGACATTGAAAGCGTACGGGATCAATCTGGCCTCGGTATTACCATTTCATATTGGGAGTCACTTGAAGCAATTAAACAATGGAGAGAAAATGCAGCACACACTATAGCAAGGCAAAGAGGCCGTGAACAATGGTACGAACAGTTCCATATGCGGATTTGTCTTGTTGAAAAGGAATATGACTTTCATAGGAAAGGTTTGTAACTTATGAATCAAAAAGTAGCTCTTATTGTTGTACATGAAATATACGGCGTAAATGAACATATGCAGGATATAATATCAAACTTCTCTTCAACACTGGTTGATGTATTCTGTCCGAATCTTTTACAACTAGATTCTCCTTTTCATTATGATGATGAACAAAAAGCTTATTCCCATTTTATGCAAAACGTTGGATTCCAACATGGAAAAGAGAATATTGAAGAAATGATTGAAACACTTTCAAAAACCTATTCGTATATAGGACTCATAGGTTTTAGTATTGGGGCAACCATCTCTTGGCTATGCAGTAACAACCCAAAAGTTCAATCTATTATCGGTTGCTATGGCTCTCGCATACGAGACTATTCTTATATGATCCCTACATGTCCTACTCTTTTAATTTTTCCAGAAACAGAATTGAACTGTTCCGTTTCCTCTCTTATTACAACATTACAAGAACAAAACAATCCATCTCTACATATAAAGCAGCTTCCAGGAGAACATGGATTTCTAGATCCTTACACTGTAAAATATAACAAAGAATCTACAAAACAAGCATATAAAATAATAGATTCATTTCTTAAAAAATCTATAATAAAACAAATGTATTAAAGGAGTTTTAATATGTCATTTACATTACTTTTGTTTGCTTTCGTTTTTCTAATCATTCTCATAACATTAGCTTTCATTTTTATCACTCTTAAAAATCAAAAATATTTAAACCGTCCTTATCGACATTCCCTTATTGTTATCGCTTTATTTCTTGGACATTGGGTTTTAGTTTTGACTAGTTTTTATACCTTACTTCCTGACAATGTTAGCGATTTCATTTTTCTACCAATCTGGTATTTTCTTTGTATTTTAGGGTTTATGGTTTTAGTAAAAGAATGGAAAAATAACCGAATCATTGCTGTATCTGTCGGAGCTTTTTCTTTTATTAGTTTGCTTTTTGGCATGCTATTACAAGGAATTTCGAAAATGTAAGTAGGTGCTGAACTTTGAGGATCTGCTCCTTTTCCTGAATGATACAAATAAATAAAAAGAGGAAGAAAAGCCTAAAATCAACTTCTCTTTCCTCTCGTTTTTTTATCGGATTGCATAGTTATAGAATCACAAGGTGTGTAATAAATTTGCGGAGTTGCTTTATTAACAAGCATTGTAAAAGTAAGTAGACCAATAATAAAGAAGATAAATAACGTTAACAGAACAACACCTATTGTTAAAATGAGCATAACACCACCCCTTTTAAAATCAAGATATTACACTTTTCGATATAATATGAGCGAAATCCTTGTTATAGGAACAAACGTAACAAAATAATCACAATCACCCCTGTTAATACCGTCCCTAATAAACTGCGTGTATAAATCGCAACCAAAAATGTTGGGATTGCCGCAATTAAATAATCCCATTGCATCGTTTTATTCATAAATAATACTTCGGCAAGAAGCGCTGCGAGTATTGCGATTGGTATATAACTTAACCATTTCAAACCCCATTCTGGAATTTGTATTTTACTAAATACAATGAGTGGTAATAGACGCGGTATTAACGTTACTACACCTGCTCCAACTAAAAGTAATAACACATCTAACCTTACTTCCATTTTTCAATCACCACCCCGATCGTTGCTGCTGTCAATGTTGCAATAATTACAGCTACACTTGCTGGAACAAAGAAATGTATACTATATGCGATTGCAATTGCTACAATTGCTACAGTGAGATGAATTCCTACTTTTGGATGACTACTCATTAACTGTAGAACAAATAATCCAATAAACATAACAGGTAATGCATAATCCATACCATATGTATGAGGATTTGGTATCCATTCACCAAAAATACCGCCAATAATATTCGCAATAATCCAGTTTACATATGCTGTCACATTTAATCCAAGCATCCATCGCTCACTTAAATATTGCTTTTTTGATGCTTGCTGAACTGCAAGACCAAACGTTTCATCTGTAATCTGCGAACCAATGATCATATTTTTGAAAAAAGGGACTTTCATTAAATATGGTGCAAGTGCAGCACTCATTAATAAATGACGTAAATTAACAAAAAATACGGTAAAAATAATTGCAGATGCTGGTGCTCCAGCTGCAAACATACCAGCGAGTATAAATTGTGAAGACCCGGCATAAATCAAAGTAGACATGAGCGCAATTTCTGCTAATGAAAATCCCGCTGTTTTTTCAATTACACCAGCTGCTATACCAATACTTAAATAACCCAGTACAGTTGGCAAACAGTCTTTCACACCTTGCTGAAATGTTTCATTTCTATTCATTGACATCTGCACTTCAGCTCTCGCCATTACTCTTCCCCCTTCGTTTCGTGCATTAAGCGTTTACCCGTTACAACGTGAACTAAATCTGCATTACCACGCCATAGTGCATCTAGTTTATCCGGACCAAATTCCTGCGTAATTTCTTCGACCATAATATCATGACGAACATATTCTGTTGCGACAAGAACTAATGCTGGATCATACGTTGTTACAGCCCATGAGGTACTATGATCTGAAAAATTGGCAATCAGCACCTCTTTCCCATCTCATGCAACAACTGTTAACTGTCCACCCATTCGCTCTTTCACAACATCCGGGGTCATATAATTATGATGAAAGGTTGTGCCAATTTTCGTTTGAGGTGCCCCGAAAAGTATTGAAAAAACATGTACACCAGCCTGTTCTTTTTTGTGAATAAGAGACTCTAGCTCAGTTACCTGCTGGTCCCATACAGAAATCCATAACTCTTCTTCTGCACGCTCAATCATGTTACTTATTTCCTTTAAAATTTGTTCATCCGTACGAATATGAGAGATTACATCTACTTGGCGCTCTTGCTCCAAACAATTTAATTTTTGATCAAGAAAATCAAATGATTTTTCAAAATCCTTTCTCATGCGGTTCATTAATTCAGTTGCCGATATAGGGACATATTTAACTGGTTCTGAAGGTACTAAATGCACTGCACCTTTATCCATTAATTTACCGAGTACTTCATAAATCATAGAACGCGGTACTCCCGTTTGCTTACTAATTTCATATCCCGTTGCCGGATAATGCTTTAATAAACCGATATACGCTTTACATTCATATTGCGAAAACCCTAATTTTTGCAATTCTTTCATGACTTCATCCATTGTAATCCCTCACTTCAATTTACTTCTATTTGTATTTACATGACAGCACGTACTTCAAAACGACGATTTTGCTTTCCCTTACTCTTTACTTTATCTATAACAAGAGTACCAATTTCATTTGTATATTTTACATGCGTTCCCCCACATGCTTGCTCATCAATATCTTGAATGGTTACAATGCGAATTTCTTGGATGGAAGTTGGTAGAAGATTGATTGCTGTTTTTATCATTCCTGTGGAGTTTTCTGCTTCTTCGCGGCTGATAAATCTAGTCGAAATTTCTTTATTTTGCTGAATCAATCGATTCGTCTCCGCTTCAATTTCAGCAACTTGTTCGCTCGTTAGCTCTTCTAATTCATTAAAGTCAATCCGTGCTTTATCAGGATAAATTTGATTCCCTGTACATAACGCTCCGTATTTTTCATATACAATTGCTCCAATAAGGTGTAGTAAAGAATGATGACGCATTAAGTTATGACGACGCTCCCAATCAATTTCTAACTGTACCGGCCCAACCTTGAGACTGGCTCCATCTTTCACATAGTGAACAATTTCACCTTGCTCTTTCTTTACTTTTACAACTTCAAAAGTATGCTCACCTTGTGTAAATACACCTGTATCACAATCCTGCCCTCCACCAGTTGGATAAAATATCGTTTCCCTTACAAATACTCTATCTCCCGCAACTTTTGTTACCTCTGTTTGACAGCTTTTTTTGTATGCATCATGTAAAAATAATGCTTCTGTCATGTTCTCACCCCTTTAGTAGTTATTGTTATACCTACTAATATAAAAAGAAAAAAACAGATAGTCAATACTATTCTGAATTTTATTTTAATTATCAAGAAATAGGCTATCTTTAAAACAAGATAGCCCTACTACATTTATTTCCATGCTAATAACAGCAGCTATTCCCTTCCTGTCTCTTACTAACCATTTATTCTCATATACTTATTTCAGTTTCTCATATTCTTTCAAAGCATTTTGTAAAGTTAAAGTTAATGGTTCTGGAAGATGATCTAATGAAAACCAGTCAATCTTACTAATAGCATGTTGTTCCATGTTTTCTGCTATCCCATTCGTTACTTTTGCAATATACGTTGGACATACCCAATGTGCTTCTTCATTAGGTAAAATGTGATTCGTCACACATAATAGCGACGTGAGTGTGATCTCTAGTCCTACCTCTTCTTTAATTTCCCTAATAACTGTATCTTCTACTGTTTCCATCCATTCTACTTTTCCACCAGGAAGACTCCAGTGTCCTTGCTCCGGTGCCTTCTTTCTCTGCACAAGCAGCAATTCTCCCTGCTCGTTTAAAATAAATGCCCCGACACGTGGGTATAATTGTTGGTTCATATTAACTTCTCCTCTTAATTAATAAGTTCACTTGATTTTAACATACAAAATAATAGAGCTACTTTCTATCAGCTTCATAAAAACCAATAGAAAGTAGCTCTCATTGTTTCATAGGTACTATTTGTTCTTTTGCATCCATTTTGCCATACTGATGTTTATTTTTCTCCAAATATTGTTTACACATATTCACAAAAGATGGTAAAGTTCGAATTTGATCAATATCTGAACTCTCAATAAACTGATTCATTTGATTTGTCATTTCGCGCATACTAGAAATCAGCTCTTCTTTTTCCTTCTTCAATCTCTCGTTTTCAGCACGCAAGCTTTGAAGCTCTTTCTGTATATCTTGTGTATTATCTTCCTTTATATGCCCAGCCGCCATACTTGAAAGTGTATAAATGCCTTCCATAAATTGATATAGTTCTTGTTTTTTTCCCTCTGTACCAATTGTTTCAAAATTATTAACAATTCCTGATAATATAGTAACCAGATTAACTTCTGTTTTTTCACCTTGAACCACTATACTTTCTACTTCCGTCTCATTCAAGTCCTGTTCTGATTCCTGCTTTTTCTTACGACCTGGCTTTCCCTTTTTGATGTTTTCAAAGAATAGCTCTTTGTTCTTTAACTTATAATACGTATTTTGCAGTTGGCTTTCAGTTTTCGGAAATAATTGCAACTGTTCCTTACTAATCGCCTTTGAAGTACCTGCAATATTTAAATGGTGCTGCTGACAAAATTGATACGTAGCATATAAAAGTTCTAATTCAGATTTCAACCACATGATTTGAGAATGTTCATATGCAAATAAACCACCCATTTTTTCAACATCTCTTTGAAAAGTTATCATTTTATTATATAAATCCATTAATTCTTCATACGTTACATGGAGTTCTCTCTCTATTTTTCTGCATTCCTCTTCTACCTTTTGAATATTTTTTGTTCTATTTGTAATATTTTTCAAAAGATCTAGTGCATGAATTGCTGTCTGTTGGTACATTTACATTCCACTCCCACTCAACATTTTTGCAATTTCAATTTCTTTTTTTCTCTTTTATAAAAATAAAAAATATTATAAAAATATTTTATAATATTTCTGAATTATTAGTCAAACTTATCTAAAATTGTAGAAATACACGAAAATGAATACTTTTTGGTTCTGGTACAAATATGACTTATTAAAGACATAGAACTCCAATATTCTTTTCATCCATAAATTACGAGGCGAATTCAAACAATTTATGGATGAATTCAACTTCATTTTGGGCAGACTTCATCCCTTGGTGAAATTGTCCCTTTTTTATCATATGCATGGCTTCGATACCACTTATTATCCAAGAAGCCGTTCGAAAAGATCTTAATCCTAACATCGAATGAACTCACTTCTTTATAAAACGATAATCTTGTTCTATGATATTGTTAAGCTATTTAACTTGCCTGATTTGTATGCTTTCGAGCATACGCTTTTCCCCTTTTAACTTCTGAATTGCTACAGGATACGCATCCAAGTAGGGTGCTTTTTCTTTTTTATATAAAAAAACACTCAATAAACATACAATTTTCTTTTTTGATATGGGGAGTCCTTTTAACAAAAAGAGAGCAGACTATCTGCTCTCTTATGATGCCTCATTATGTTCAGAGGAATGCTTAACACTCCCCATTCTCTTTAGTTTATTCCATCCTACCGCTACCCCTCGAATAGATGAAAATACAGATTTAATTACAACATAAGTCATAAATTGACGATAAATAAAACGTTGTAAAATTAGCCAAACTAATGGTCTAGGATTCTCTTTCTCTAATTTAAATGCAAAAAGAGAAGCGATAAGATCTATTGCAAAGAACACAAGGTAAAATCCTAAAACTTTTAGCGGATTACTACCAAATAGCCCCATAATCATTAATATATCTGCTAAAGGAGCAATGAATTGCAAAACATACTGGAACACCCACATATTAGGTAATGCAACAAACCCTAATGTTTTATGCTTTGGATTAAACAACGCCTTTCGATGTTTCCAAAGACATTGGAGTGTACCATACGACCAACGATATCGCTGTTTAATGAGACTTTTCACATCCTCAGGCGACTCCGTATAAGCATATGCTTTTTCTTCATATACAATTCGATGCCCTTGACGTAAAAATGTTATAGTAAGATCCGTATCTTCTGCAAGTGTATCTTCGCTTAAATATCCAGATTCAACTACATTCTTTTTACGCCATGCCCCAATAGCTCCAGGAACTACCGTGATACAATTCAAATCATCAAAAGCTCTGCGTTCTAAATTAAATCCTGTAATGTATTCAACATGTTGCCAAGTAGTTAACAGATTTCGTCTATTTCCTACTTTGACATTGCCTGAAACTGCCGCTACATTATGATCTTCAAAGTGTCTAATCATTAGAGAAATAGCATTTTCCGCAATAATAGTATCCGCATCTAAAGTGACAATGATTTCTCCTCGTGATTTCTGAAATCCTAAATTCATTGCGGATGATTTCCCACCGTTTTCTTTCTGAATTAAACGAACTTTAGGGTGTTTATGGAATGCTTCTTGAATTACTTTTGACGTACCATCTTTCGATCCGTCATCAACAACAATAACTTCAAAATCTCTATAATCACTATCCAAAATTGAGCGAATCGTCTTGGTAATAACCTTCTCTTCATTATATGCCGCTATCACAACACTAACGGAAGGTTGATAAGACGAATTAGTAAATAAACGAGATCTTGTTTTCCTTTTTTGCTTGAATGCAAAATAAATTAAAAATAGGAATCGGAAAATACCTAATCCAATAGCAATATAAAAAATAGTTGTTAATATGTGCTTAGAATACCCCGCTCCTAAAAAAACAGCTTTGTTGTAAAATAAATATTGCTTACCTTCAGAAGAAACGGGAGGCATTACTTCATCTCGTTCTTTATCCATTAAATCTGAAATTGTTACAAAACTATATCCATGCTTTTTAAGATCTTTAATAATTATTGGTAGCGCCTCTACCGTATGGGTACGATTCCCTCCTGCATCATGGAGAAGAATAACATTTCCCTCCCCCTTATAAATGGGATTAAGAGCACGTTTTACCAATTCATTTGTTGATGGCGTCGCCCAGTCCTCAGGATCAACTTTTTCTGCCACCATTGTATAGTTCATATTTTGTGCACGCAAAATAGGCAATATTTCATTTGATGAATCCGGGTTAGCATCTGCTTCATATGGTGGCCTAAATAAAACCGTAGAATGTCCAGTTATTTCCTGAATCAGGCGCTGAGTTGTATTCAGTTCTACTTTTGTTCGTAGTAAAGACGTATCAGCTACGTTAGGGTGCTTGAATGTATGATTGCCAATTTCATGCCCTTCATCGTATATTCTTTTAACAAGACTAGGATTTAGTTGAGCGTTTTCACCAAGTATAAAAAATGCTGCTTTTACTTTATATTCTTTTAATATATCTAGAATTTCCGGTGTGTATTTAGGATCTGGTCCATCATCAAATGTTAGTACTACTTGTTTTCCTTTTGGTTTTCCGTAGCGCTGCACTTGATATGCAGATGGTAGTGATTGATACACTTCATCTGTAAGATAACCTTCTTTGCCTACTTTAAAATCTCTCAATCCATTTTGTCTTTCATTCTTAATCTGTAAAATTTCGCCTTGTCCAGAATAATTTACTTCATCTAAACTAGCGATTTTATGTAATGCATCAGGATTTTTTTGGACCTCAATAGGATCTTTTAAAGCTTTCCATACAGTAGGATCTTCTGCTCCTAGCCTCCATAATGCAAACCCCTTTGCATTGTTGTTCATTGCGATTTTTACTTGATTATAAAGAGTAACACCATCTAAGAACCAAGCAGTATGTTCTTTCGCTCCTTTTTTATATCGAAAATAAGGGTTTCCACTGATCTTATCCCATTGAATTTTTATATTTGAATCATGAGCCATTTTCATAACTTCTGAGAAAGTTAAAGGCTCCGCAGGTTTTTTGCTATTTACTTCCCAATCATATCCATAACTACCGAAAGCAACTATAAGTTTCTCGGAGGGAATGTTTAGATCATTGAGCGTATGTTCAAACCATTTATTTGAAGCAATTGGTCCTGGTTTCCCTGCCCCATAGTGTTCATCATACATCATTACTATCATACGATCTATTACTTTGGCTAATGCACCATAATCAAAAGCTTTATCATTAGCAGGAACATCTTGCGTTACGAGCAAATGATGTTTATGAAAGACCGTAGTAAGTTCGTTCATGAAATTTGTTAATTTATCTCTATCGCCTTCAGGTATTGACTCAAAGTCAATATTAATACCCGCAAATTGATTCTCTTCAATTCGCTTTACTAAATCATTAATAAACTTTGTCTGTACATGATCTGGAGCATTCAGTAACTTATGAATAAGTTTACTATCAGGACCAGAAGCTTCTTGAGTATAGTTAGTAAGTAAAGGCATAATTTTCACATGATTTTTTTTTGCTAACTTTACAATGTCAGGCTTAATCTCACTCCTAATTGTTAAGTCTGCTTTTAAGTGATACCATTCTGGTACTAACATGGTTAATGAATCGATATTTTCTTTTAAAGAAGCAGTACTATTTTCATCCCAGTTTACATAAAAACCATAAACTTCTTTAGGTTGTTCGCCATTGCTTGTTGATTTTTCAGAATTTTCATTATTATTTATTTCGGTATTAGGAGATTTGAATTCTTCCTTCTTTAACTGCTGGTCGCTGAGTTTTTGATTAATAGGTACAAGTTTAGTATCTTGCTTTACAGAAGGATTCATATTTGGAATTTCTGGTGTTGAAAAAATACTTCGAAAGAAAAAATAAAATACAATACTTACGCTAACTAGTGAGATACATAGAAACCAACTGAAAGCTATTTTTCTTCTTCCTTTAGGATCATAAAAAACGGGTTTTGAGTTATCTGTCTCTTGTTGAATTTTTTTCTCCATTATTTTTTTACATACTCCTTTTCTTTTTATTCTGAATACAACCGCAAACTATTTTAATAGATAGACCTTCTAGGGTTCTGGTGTGAAAATAGCTTAATAGGAATATAGAACAGTAATTTCCTGTTAATTTTGAGATCAAACGACTAATCCAAATAACTTATGAATGACTTCAACCTCATTTTGGGCAGATTTCACCCTTTGGTGAAGTTGCCCTTTTTTCATCATATGCATGGCTTCGATACCTCTCAAAATCAAGGTTGCTGTACGAAATGATTTCAATTCTAATTGCTTTCTTCACTATACATATTCGGAGGAAATAAAAATTTTATGGGGGTCAAAAAAAGATTTTTTTATAAAAATAGATAAACAATTTTTTCCAAAAATAAAAAGCTGACAATTTCATCAACTTTTTCATAGATTCATATGTAAAAATACTCGCATTCATTTTATCTCGCTATTCGTGGGCAGTAAAACCCTCACATATCAATATTCTTTATACAGTTTCATCCCACATCGACCAAGCCGCTTCGAACATATTTCCATCTAAGTCCCAAAAATAAAAATACTTAGCTTCATTATTCCCTAGCGTTACAATTTTTTCTACTCTTACTCTGGCTTTGAAATAAAATCACGATGCTTTGAATAAAGACGCGAAGTTCTTAAGAAAGTCGCGATGTTTATAAAAAAGATGAAATGTTTAGAATAAAGTCGCGACGTTTTAAAAAAAGATGCGATGCTTTATCCCTTCACGTAAAGAATTCTAAGTGAATTTTGATTAAACTTTTTATAAAAATACCATATTTCGGGTTATATAAAATATGTATTGTCCTTTACTTATTGGGAATTTTCCATTTAGGTCTTGATAAACAATGTACCCTATACTTCTTAAATATTTTATGGATTTTTCTTTTCCTTCTCTTGATGTTGCGTGGCAGGAACGTTTTTGTCCTCTTTTTTATGCCCGTTGTTTTCGTTTATATTGCCTTTCTTTTCTTGCTGAGACTCTTTATTTTCTTGTTTATACCCTTTACCGTTGTTTTCTTGTTGAGACTCTTTATTTTCTTGTTTATACTCTTTACCGTTGTTTTCTTGCTGAGACTTTTTATTTTCTTGTTTACCCTCTATACCGTTGTTTTCTTGTTGAGACTCTTTATTTTCTTGTTTATACTCTTTACCGTTGTTTTCTTGCTGATGCCCATTATTTCCTTTTGATTGCTCGGGTTGCTGTTCCTGGGATTGCTTTTGTTCTATTTGCTCTTGCTTCTCATATCTTTCTTCTTTTACAGGAGACAAATCCGATGATGCATCGGATGATGACTTTGGCTGCGAATGTATCTCCTGAGGGTGTTCCTCCTGATTAGACGGCGGTGCAGGAGGAGTAAGCGATTTCTTCTTCTCATTCTCTTGCTTTATATAGACGCCTGTGCTGACTCCTGCTTTCTTGGCATTCTCTCGCACTTGCATCGTACTGCTTTGATATACGACTGTAACATGTTTTGTCTCATACTCTTTCTTTAATTCTTGCATAGCCTTTTCCAGCTGTCGTTCTAGCGACTTTTCCTTTGTAACAGTTGTTAGCATAACTTGCTTGTCATTCGTTAAGTATCCATCCTCTTGACTTTGCTTTACAATGGTACGTACTACGTCTTGCAAAGGTTCATTTTTCCATCGTTTCATTTCTTTTAAAATGCGCTTTCCATCATCATTACAAGCTCGCAAATCTATAACACGAAGATCCTTTGTTACGCCCGCCTCTAAACTTGGATTAATATCAACCGAGACATAAGCGATTACTTTTTCTTCCGGTTGGTTGTAGAAAAATAGAAACACACATAGAAAACAAGCAACAAGTAATGATGCAGGCTTTAAGAAAGAAGGGATTGAAAAACGCGGTACTCTCTGTTCTTGTTCGTTAAACGAGATTTCCTCTCCAATCATATAAGAGTGCGATTTTCTTTTAAAAGTAATAAACTCTCCATCTGGAGTTAAAACAACTACGCTATGTTTTTTTATATCCATCACAATCCCTTTATTCATCAAGCTTCCCCCCTCTTATATAATCAAGAATATATATATAGTTGTTTGCAAAGATAATACACATTGCAATAATGTATTTTCTATGCCGCTCCAACGTTTTCCGACTTGCCCTAACACGCGGTTCAATGTGTTTAAGCGGTAACTTTTTCTTTCGGAACAGCTCTTCCATTATTTTCTCTTCTTTTATAATAATCTTTGCAATTTCTATTAAGTGCTCACGAGTATCACGATGCTTTGGAGATTCCTTAGCAAGCTCTGAAAATGTGATTTTAAACTCAGCTAGCACAATTTGAAAATGAAGAATTTCCTCCTTACGGTTACTGTTTTCCATCTCTTTCATATACTCCGTAAGCGATACCTGCATTTCTACCATTTCCTCTTGCTGGTCTTCTTTTAAAAAGACGAGATTATGCTTAGACTCCTTGCGTATATAGTCAATTACATCTCTTTTTATAAGAAGCTCAGCAAACGCTAGAAAAGATTTTCCTTTTTTATATGAATACTGTTCAATTGCTTGATTAAACGCAAACAATCCAATGCTATATTCATCATCCTGCTCCGTAATATACCGGCGGCAGACAGACGAGATTGATTTTCGAATAAAAGGCCGATACTGTGCGATAAAAGCTTCCTTATCTCCTCCGTTGTGTTGTATGTTAAATACGATATCTTCTATGATCGTTTTTTTTATGATCTTCATCACTAAACTCAACACTAGTAATCCCTCTCCCTCCTTTTGCTTCAAATAGCAAAATGGTCACTAAAGAAGTGACCATTTTACCACATTTTCTTACTACTTGTCTTTGTGCTTGTCTTCTTGCTGTTCTTCATGCTTTTCGTGACCGACTTTTTTACCGTTGTCTTGATGATCATTCTTTTCTGTTTGACCCTTTTGGTTTGATTGCTCATGCTTCTCATGAGAAACAGCCGGTTTATGTGCTGGTTGCGCTGGTTTTGCTGGCTGTGCCGGTTTTGCCGGTTGTGCTGACTGTGCTGGCTGTGCTGGCTGTGCCGGTTGTGCTGGTTGTGCTGGCTGTGCCGGTTTTGCTGGTTGTGTTGCTTGTTCTGGTTGTGTTACTTGTGCTGGTTGCGTTACTTGTGCTGGAGTTACTTCTGTATTTTGATTTGCTTTCTTGTTTTCTTTTGCAATAGCGTCTGCTTGTTTTTCTTTCTCTTTCTCTATTTTAGCTGCAATCTTTGAAAAACTCTTCTCTATATTTTTGGTAATTGCAGCTTTTGCTTTCGGATTTTTTACTTGATCTAGCACTTTTGCTAATGCTTCGATGTTGTTTCCGATGTGCACTTTTACTTTCGCTGCTTCTTTTTCTTCTTCGCCAGCAGGTTTTTTTGTTTCTTCTTTCTCTTCGCCAGAAAGCTTATCTGCTTTTTCTAAGTCTGCCGCCGCTTTTTCTAATGTATCTTGTGTAAGATCGCCTTTTCCTTTTTCAATTAGTACACTTGCTTCAGTAATTCGTTCTGCGGCTTGCTCAGACAATAGCTTCGCTTTCTCTAAATCGTTTGTCGCAAGAGCCATTTTAATATCTTCAACCATAGTTTTCACAAAATAAAAGGCGTCACCTTGTACTAAAGATGGTTTTTCAGTTTCCGTTGTTTTTACCGCATCTGTGTTTTCGCTAGCATACGCTGCTGTTCCCATCAAAAACGGGCTGCATGCCATCATAGTTACCATAGTGCCTTTTAATAGTGTTTTTTTCATAATGATTTTCCCCCCATTTACTTTCTTCACTATACATATTCAAAGGAAATAAAAATTTTATAGGGGTCAAAAAAATATTTTTTTATAAAAATAGATAAACAATTTTTTTTATATATTCATATGCAAGAAAATAATTGCATTCATTTTATCTCGCTATTCGCGGGCGGTAAAACTCTCACGTATCAAGGTTCTGGTGCAAATATGACCTTATTAGAGACATAGAACCCCGATATTCTTTTCATCCATGAATTACGAGGCGAATTCAAACAATTTATGGATGAATTCAACTTCATTTTGGGCAGACTTCACCCCTTGGTGAAATTATCCCTTTTTTATCATATGTATGGCTTCCATACCACTTATTATCCAAGAGGCCGTTCGAAAAGATTTTAATCTTAACATCGAACGAACCCGCTTCTTTATAAAACGATAATCTTGTTCTATGATATTGTTAAGCTATTTAACCTGCCTGATTTGTATGCTTTCGAGCATACGCTTTTCCCCTTTTAACTCCTGAATTGCTACAGGATAAGCTGGGTTTTTATCCACTGTTATGACACGTGGTCTGAAAACATACGAAAAAGCCAAGGCTTTCTTGAGAAAACGTTTGACTGCTCGTTTATCTCTTGATTCACTTAGATAAAAACCAATGGTATTTCCTTCAGAATCTATGGCACGATACAAGTACATTCATCGCCTCTTTACTTTGATATACGTCTCATCAACTCGCCAGGAATCATTTGTTGACTTAAGATGCCACCTCTAATTCAGGCCCATATTGATGAATCAACGCATAATGGTTGTGTGAGCTATGTATCACTTCATGGATTTACGACTTTTCTCCATTTTAGTTTCATCTATTTTAAAATGTTCCACAAACCTAAACTTGTTGCTTCCCATAAGAATTAATAGTGACTACGTAAAGTCTCTTCTTTGTTAAGAAGTATAAAAAATCTGGGATAGGATTTTAGTTTCTTTTTTATAAAAATTTTATTATTACTGACTAAATAGTTTAGAATTTCTTGTCTCGCGGTCAAAAATTTTAGACTTCCATGTCTCTTTACTGAGACAAAAAAGTACCTACGAAATTTGAGATAATAGCTGTTTATCAATGTTTGTTCATGAAACTTTAGTTTGACTTTTATGTCTTTCTACAATTGACACATTCTATTTTTATATTAAGATTGTTGTATAGTAATATGAGGGGGATTTACATGGAACATAATATTTTAAAAGTCATTGCACTAGCAGAAAAACTAAAATATGAAATGAGACATAGCTGGCTTTCAAACGGACGTCAGGAAAGTGTTGCTGAACATACTTGGCGTATGTCACTTATGGCTATTTTAGTTCAGCCTTATTTAGATCAAGAAGTTAACATAGAGAAACTATTAAAAATGGTTATTATCCATGACCTTGTAGAAGCGGAAGCTGGTGATATCCCTGCTTTTGACACAATGAACAGTGAACAATTACAATTACAAAAACAAGAAAATGAACAAAAGGCCATTTTAAATATTAAACATACATTAGAAGGCCCCCTTGGGAATGAGCTCTATGATTTATGGATGGAGTTTGAAGCAAAAGAAACGTACGAGGCAAAAGTAGCAAACGCTCTTGATAAATTAGAAGTTAAAATTCAGCATAACGAAGCAGACATCGATACTTGGCTTCCAATTGAGCATAAAATGACATTCCAAGTTGCCAAACATACAAACTTTGACTCGTTCTTATCAAAATTACAAAAAATGATTGAACAAGAAGGCGAAAAGAAATTAATTGCTGCTGGCATTGATGTTGAGGCATGTAAACAGTAAACAATCTCATCTATGATAATGAGATTATGGAGAAAAACAATTATTAATGAGAACACTTTATGAAATATCGTATAACTAAATGTTCATGAATTATGGTAAATGAAATTTTATCGGCGATTTTTCAAATATATTGACTATTCCTCATAATATATCGGCGTAAATTCAAATATATCAGCGATTCGACAAGGAATATCGATTATTCATCAAATAACGGCACAAAAATATGAATTTATTTCTAGACTCTTTGAACAGCTCATTTAGAATGAGCTGTTTTTTCATACAAAAGTATGAAAAAACACCATCCTTTTTACCGATTTCATATAGAAATATATAGATTAAAATAAAAGTACAAAAACATACAAAGGGGAGTATTTATGATTAAAGGATTATACGAAGCGCATCTACCCGTTCGCAATTTAGAAACATCTATACCATTCTATGAATTATTAGGCCTAAAACTATTTAAACGATATGAAGATACTGCCTTCTTTTGGATCGTAGAAGAGCAAAGTTGGCTCGGACTTTGGGAAGGAGAAGAATATAAAACGCCGTATCATCCTTCTCTTCGCCATATCGCATTTCAAGTGGACTTCGAGTTTCTTCATACATCCATTCAGTGGCTGAAAGACCGAGACATTGAACCAGTTCCATTTGGGAATCGAACTACGAATGAACCTTTCGTTCGTCCTAACCAAGGCAATGCTTCGGTTTATTTTAAAGACCCAGATGATAATAGTATTGAGTTTATTAGTTTCGTTAATGCTCCAGATGAATTAAAGCACATTACCGAGAAACTTTCTTTAGAAGAATGGGATAGGCTTTTACAAAAGCAACTAAAAAGCTAGCATAAATGATACATATGCTAGCTTTTTAGTTGTTCTATTCAAGTCGCTGTAAATGATAGTATATTTTTATTTTCTTAAGTCAAATTAAAATTGATACTCATATACAGTGTAATCAAAAATATTTGTAAACCCTAAGCTCTCTGCGATAGCAATTGAAGGTTTATTTACTTCCATACAGTCCCAATAAGGCATATATTCTTGTTTAAAACATTCTTGAACAAATGCATGTGCGACTTTCTTGGCAAGATTCTTCCCTCTATGTTCCGGAATAGTCTCAATATTTGCCGTATGCGTATCCCCACTTACAAATCCTGAAAAACAAAGACTCACCACTTGATTCTCATGCAAAATCACATGCCCAATTCCTTTTTCAAAAAATAATTCTACCGAATTCCAAAATGATGTAATCTGTGAAACGAAACATGATTGTTCAAGTAAAGAGTATGTCGCAAGGTTTTCCTTCGTTACTTTTAATACTGTATATATATCATCAATCGTTGGTTCATTATATGTTTTGTACGTACCCTCATATAATTTGTATACTTTTTGATTAGATTCCTCGTATGATTGTTCACACAATATTTCTCTAATTACATTATCCCATCCTACTTGGTAACCAAAACCTTCAAACCACTTCAAATCCAGCTGGGCTGCTTCTTATGCAATTTGTTCACTTAAAACCTTTTTTATTTCAAAGTTAAATATTTTATTATTTGCATCACCAATAAATACAAAACCGTCTAAATTTCCAAGCCAAACTAAACCAGACCGTGGTTCACTTACATTATCAACAAATATGCGGCCCGAATTATTCCCTTCAATGATCGCTTGCACTTCAATATGCCTTTCCTTGTCTAGAAGATGTTTACAATTCATAAACTGATTTTTCTGCAATTCGTATATCATCTTTTTCTTTCCTTTCCTATTTATCCCGCTATTTGCGAGCAGTAGTACTCCCACCTCAAAATTCGGTGAAAGCAAAGAAGATTGGTGAGAGCTAAATCAGTGGAGGATGAAAAAAACACTGATTAAAGTTTCGATTTATCAGAGCCCACATTTCATCACCTACTGTATACTCTATGAATCTCTGCACTAACCCTCTATTTTCTGGAAAGAAAAAGATAATACCTGCCATTTCTTCACTACTTTTCCAATCTACTTCATAAATTAACCCATCTGAATCACATATTCCTTAAAATAAAACCATATTTCCTGTTCGTTTCGCATGCTTTTCTGCTTTTCGAACAAGCACATATGATACGCCAACTAAAACAATTAATAAGCTAGCTAATAAACCTAACTCTGGAAGTACATCTATAATACTTTTCCCTTCCATTAATAATGAGCCAAAAATTTGAAGTACATATGTTAATGGAAATAAAGCTGCTAGTACTTTACCCCATAGTGGTAAAACAACAATCGGTATTCGTACACCAGCAAAAAACTGCATCGGTTCTTCTAGTATTGTAAAGAGAATGCTAGCATCTCGTGAAAACAAGAAAATCGTATTTAAACACCCACCCCAAACAACAGCTGAAATGCATAAAATGAGAAAGGCAAATATAATATTTTCAACCGGTGGCACCGGACTATCATTTAGAAATAATGCAATGAGAATAGAAAAAAATGTGAACATCCAAACACCTTCTATTAAATTTGCGCCGGCTCTGCAGTACATCATCCATACGCGTGATGCTGGTGTCAAAAAGATAAGTTCAAGTGTGCCATTTTGACGCTCCCATGACATTTGCCATGCAGATTGCACGAGGCTCCAAAAGAAAACATATCCAATATAACCGGTAAGAAGAAAAAAGGTAATTTGCTTTGGATCCATCCACTTGGCAAGTGGACTGCTACTTGACGTATCGAATGGTTTTACCGAAAAATAAGCAGTTGCAAAGAGTAATACCGGCCAAATGAATAAAGAAAAATAGACCATCTTACTATGAAAATGATTGCGGTGACTCTTTTTCCATTCCGCCAAAAACATATTCATGCACTCACCTCATTTGCAATTTGCAATATTGCATCTTCTAATCTTGCTTTATGTGTTTCTAGCTGCAATATACGAATTTGATATTTTGTTAATAATGATAGTACCGTTGCTGTCATATCAAAAGATGCTTTCAATTGGTAACGTATATGTTCTCCCATATATTCTTTCTCATATTGGATTTCTTTCATTCCTAAAGAATGTTCGAATCGCTCTATTGTTTCACTCTTTATTTCTGGAATTACAATTTCTAAACGATATTCACGAACAATTGATTGAATAATATTCTCTGGCGTTCCTTCGTACAATAATTTCCCCTTTTCAATAATATAAAGACGATTACAAAGCTCCTCTACTTCTTCAAGATAATGACTGGTTAATAAAATCCCTTTATTTTGTTCCTTTGCCAAACGATAGACCATTTCCCTCAGTTTTTTTGCTACGGGTGCATCTAGCCCTAATGTTGGTTCATCAAGAAATAAATAGTCCGGGTCATTAATAAGGCCTCTTGCAATTTGCAGGCGTTGCTTCATCCCTTTTGAATATCGTTCTACAGGTGTATGTGCTGCTTCTTTTAGCTCTACTTGCTGCAGAAGAAACTGAATACGCTCTTCTAATTCAAACCCTTTTAACCCGTACAAACTTCCAAAATACTGCAAGTTTTCATATCCTGTTAAACGCCAATATAACATGCGTTCTCCACCTGCAATCATATTAATCTTTTTCTTTATAAGTAAATCTTGTTTCATACTATCCATCCCATCAATTTCAATCGTACCTGAAGTTGGTTCTAGAAGCGTCGCTAGCATTTTTATCGTTGTTGTCTTCCCAGCACCATTCACACCTAATAATCCGACAATCTCCCCTTTTTGAATGGTTAAATCCAATCCATTTACCGCTTCAACCACCCTTTTCTTTTTACGAAAAAAACCTACTTTCTCTTTCAACTCATACCGCTTCACAAGTTGCTTTGCTTGTATCATACGAATTCTCCTCCTATGCAAAATGTTTTTCAATTACATACTTCTCCATTCGTTTCATCGTCCATACACCTGCAATAAAATATGCCGCTCCTAATCCCAATAACCACATCAGTTCCATTTGTATGGAAGCTACATTTCCTCCCTCAATCACGCACAATCGAAATGCTGATAAACCATGTGATAACGGCATCAACACACTCATGGACTGTAAAAATGCAGGCAAATAACCTACTGGAAAAAACACACCACTTACAAGGCTCATAAAAATAAACAATGTATTTTGTGTTAAATACGTATCACGGAAATATAGCATAAAAGCGCCAAGTACTAACGCTTGAGCAAAAATAGAAAAAAAGAAAATAACGAATAAAAGTAATATTGAAGTCATATCCACTTCTCGAAAATGTAATCCAAAAAACAAACCAAAAATAAAAATCGCAAGAAATTCAAGCCCTAATCGTAATACACCTTGTGCTGCCGCTCCTAGAAAATACCCTTGCCGAGACGATGGTGTTAGTAATAAAACATCTAGTGTTCCTTCTCGCAGTTCCGTAATCAACGTCCGGCTCACAATCATTAATAAAGAAACAGCAAAAGAATAAAAAACGGCTCCTAATATAACGTAAGAAAGATAATCATCCGTTTTCCCTAGCTTTGCAAAATTTGTATCTAACTCTCCTTGAAACATAAAATGATATGTTAAATAAGCAAACAATACGATATATATACCAGTTAAAATATGTCCTAGAAAAAATGACCATGGGTATGCTCTACGCATCGTATAGAAATCACGGCGAAATGTCGCTTTAAACGTTAGCCACATGTTCTTCCCTCCTCTGATTTTTGAACAATTGGGAAATCCATAAATTGGTCTAAATCAACACGAATTTGCTCTAATCGTTCTCGATTTGTTTTGTAAAATACGTAGTAACCTTTTCGTTCCTTTTCGATAAGCCCTGTAGACTCTAACGTTTTTAAATGATTGGAAACTGTTGATTTTGTAAGACTATATCGCTCTGTTAATTGCTGTGTACAAAAAGATTGAAAGGATAAATCCCTTAACATTTTTAATCTCGTTTCATCTGATATCGCCTGTAAAATTCCTAAAAGATCCTTTGGTACCTCATCTGCAAATGACGATGCAATTTCCACCTCATAATATACTTTTATATGTGTTGAAATAAGGTTATCTATTAGTAAATGCGGTGCGACGAAAGTTGATGGATATAACGTAATTGCTGATAAATCCTCATAACGGTATTGCCAAGTACGGGCCTTCAAAAATGTTATCTCCTTTTCATCAATTAAACATCTCGGATGCAGCTTTTTAGAAAGAGACATCGGATTTTGCTTCAATATTTCTTTCACATCGTATACAGATTGCTCTAACCATGGTTCAATACGAAACAGTTCCCGTGCAAAGTAACGTTGATGATACTGAAGTAAAAAATCACATACGATTTCTTTTTCTAAATTCGGGAATATTTCCTGAAACTTTTTTCTATCTGCTACTCGTAATTTTTCAATTCCTTCTTCTACATAAGCTTCTTGCTGAAATTCAGAGCACCAATCTATAAAACGAAACCAATCATCACTCGCATTATTAATTGCGTGCATAATTTCTCTTTCTTCTTCTTTCATTTGATGTAATACATCTTCCGCCCACTCTAATCGTTTTATATGATGAGCGGGATTACATAGAACATGTAAACTTACTAGCATTTCGCGAAATGGTGAATATACAACTTTGACATGTCGTTGAAACCATGATGTAACTTGTGACATAATTTCTCCTCTCTTTGATTCGTTTTCTATCGAATCAGTTTTATAATTTTGCAAAATTATTCAGTATATTAACAACTTACGATATAAACGTCAATGGAAAATTAGAAATATTTTCATAAAAAAAAGACCTCAGCTACGCTAAGGTCTTTTCACTTCATTCTTTTATGTTTTTAAAATATAGGAGCGTTTCTTTCTCTTCTCCCTCATCAAACAAATGGAGTTGATTAATGATTTCAACTTATCGTTTATTAAGCCCTTTTTTAATCAAAAACTCCTTCATATGCATTCGCTTCTCTTTTGACATGAAAGCGCTCATTGATCCTGTCCATGTTACATCTTTTTGATTCGTATATCTTCCCTTATAATATTCATTCGTTGTTCTATCATATTCTTCTAGTAATTCATCATATTTATTTTCGTCATATGTGTTTTCATGTAAAATCGCTTCAACTGATAAACGCGGTTTCACTGCATGACTTTCATTAGGTACTCCAACCGTCATTCCAAACACCGGATACACTTTATCTGGCAGATGAAGCAAATGACTCACTTCTTCTGGGTTGTTACGAATTCCACCAATATAACAAATACCGTATCCTAATGACTCTGCAGCAAGCGCAAAGTTTTGTGCAAATAACGATACATCTACTGTTGCTACAATAAAATCCTCTACAGTATCACTATTTATCTCTGCTCCATGTTTCTCACATGCTTTTTCTAAACGTTTTAAATCCGCACAACAAACAAAAAATGCAGCGCAATCTTTTACATGCCGATTTCCAGATAGCTCTGCTAATTGTGCTTTTAATACTTCATCTGTTACATATATAACTGAATACGCTTGAACAAAATGTGATGATGCTGCGTGCTGCGCTGCATGTACCATTCTTTCAACTATATTCTTTGGAATTGATTCATTTTTATATTTCCGAACCGATGCATGTTGTTCAATCTTATGTATCATTTCATTCATATTTTCCCCACCCTTTATAATCTGAATACTCAATAAGTAACACATTCTTTTCCTACATACAAAGGATATGCTCATCGGGAAATAATCATACAAAAGGACCAATCTTTACGATTGATCCTCCTGCACATATTAAGCTGTTCTCAATACTTTAATACCTTTCACAATATTCCAGATGAAATAATAGATGCCTACAATTGCAAAGACGACATATGTTACAACAATTCCAATTCCAACACTCGTAGATTCTCCAAAACTTAAACCAAACACACCCGAAAGCGCCAGTCCACCAAACAAAATTACAAATGGGAAAACGTGTGTCCACAATGCTTTTTTCGCATGATATTTCACGTCATCTTCTGCAATAAAATAGACGATAATTGGAAATAGAAATGGCGCAAAGAAAATGCTAAAGTAACAAATTGAAGATAAAATATTATTGCCTTTCATACGATTCACCTCTAAAGTTTCGTTGTTTTTGTTACCTTTATTATGTCATGCAACTACTTTAGAAACTATCGCTTTACCTTTCACTCAGATTACACTTTTGTAAGATTTATCGTCATATTCGATTTAATAACCAATACTGTGTAATCGCAAAATACTCCCTCACATTTGACTGAATAATAATCGGTTTAGGTGTTTTCGCAGAAAGCCCCTCTACCTTCAGCCCTTGTTTTTCAGCAATTTTTTTGGCCCGAAACATATGAAAATCATTTGTAACAATCATCCCTTTTTTCTTATTTGCTGGAATAAGTGCCTTTGAAAATTCAATATTCTCGTCTGTATTTGTTGAACAATCTTCCATAATAATTCTTTGTTCTGCAATATTCTGCTTCATTAATTCTTGTTTCATAGCTAGCGCTTCCGAAATATCTTCTCCTTTTCCTTTCCCGCCAGATACAATCACAATCGTCTGTTCATGTGTCTTTAAATATTCCGCAGCTTTATCGATGCGATATTGTAAAGAATAAGAAGGCTTCGTTCCTTTCACCTTCGCACCTAAAAGAATCATGTAATCTGCATCATCTGGCGCTTCCATATGCCCATGCTTATAAATGTTATATTGTAAAATACTCATATAACCTACTACAATCATAATTAAAATTAAGCTATACTTAATAATTTTTTTCTTCTTTAACATCTACACATACTCCTATTTTTTTCTATATTCCCATCATAATATCCACTTGTTTATTTGTACATCTCAACTTTCCAATCCACCCTTATTTACCCCGAAAAGGTAATATTTACAATAGATATGGGAATATTGAATAACGTATACACAATTTACAGCATGAATTTTATATAAGAGGTGCAGACATTGATTGCTTTTTTATGTAATGTAACATTCTTTTTTTTATTGTTTATTATAGCGATTAAACTATTAGGAAAATCAGCATTGGCACAGCTTACACCACATGATTTTGGTGCCATTATTTTTTTATCCTACCTAGCATTTCAAGCTATACCAGTCGATGGGATATGGGAAGGTATAGTTGGTATGATTGTTATTACATGTCTTCACCTTTTCATTACGAAACTTAGTTTACTAAATAAGCTCAATCGCTTTATCCTAGGGCAGCCCACGATTCTAATTAAACATGGAAATATCCTATTCGAGAACTTAAAACAAAGCAGATATCCAATAGCTGAGTTGCTCTCTAACCTTAGAGTAGCGGGATATCCTAGCGTAAATGAAATCGAATATGCGATTTTAGAAGCAAATGGTGCTATTAGCATTTTACCTAAAAGGGAACTTGTTCCTCTTACTCCTAAAGATATGCATATGGATGTTACATATGCCGGTCTACCAATCGCCCTTATTGTTGATGCGCATATCCAATATGATAATTTAAGATTAATCCATAAAAATGAGAAATGGCTCCGTAATGAGTTGCTTAAAAAAGGATTTGAAGACATCCAAAACATTGCATTTGCTTCTGTTCAAGAAACAGATGGCTCTTTTACAGTTAGCTTAAAAAATAAGAAATCCCCTTAATATATTAAGGGGATTTCTATCATACTACATGCTCTCTTTCTATATGTCGTACTGATACAGGATGAGAAACACGATTCATTCCAAATACGATAATCGCTGTTAATAACTCTGCGACTGGCATTACAAGCCAAATTCCATTTACACCAAACAACTTTGGCATAATCAATAAGAGTGGAATAATGAATAATAAACCACGGCTCAAAATAATAAAGACGGACTTTCTTGTTTGTCTCACCGATTGGAAATATTCTCCGTATACAATGTTATAACCTAAAAATACATATTGAATAAAGAAAAGACTAATTCCCGTTACAGTTAGTGTAAGTAATTCTGTTGATTGGACATCAAATAGACCGATAATGTATTTCCCAAAGAATAATCCAATCACAATCGCCACACATCCAAGTGCAACAGCTATTTTTACCGCAAAGTGTAATCCTTCTTTCAACCGTTCAGGTAAATTTGCCCCGTAATGAAAACTTGCAATTGGTTGTAATGCTGCTCCAACGCCAAAGAACAACAATAGTGTCATCGAGTGCATACTATTGACCATTGCATATGAGGCAACACCTAATTCTCCGGCATATTGAATAAAGGCTATATTAAATCCAATTGTTACAATTGCTACTGTTATTTCTGCGGTGAAACTTGGAAAACCAATCACCATAATTTGTTTAACTGTATTCCATTCAAAATGAAATTTCGTCCATTTTAAAATACTACTTTTTCTAAAGAAATGACTTAGTAATACAAGAAAACCAATTGCTGCTGATAAGATAGTCGCTGCTGCTGCCCCTGTTACGCCCCAACCAAACATAAAAATAAAGATATAATCAAATACAATATTTAATAACGCTGTTACAACAAGCCCCGCCATTGCTAAATTTGGATTTCCATCGTTTCGTATAAATGTACTTAAAATATTTTCTAATACGTATATCATTCCAAATGTTAATAATACAGTTAGATAGTCTAAGGCATACGGCAAGATTACTTCATTTGCTCCAAATAAATAAGCTAAATCTTCTATTCTCCATAAACAAATAGCCATTAATAAACCAACAATTACAACAGCTACTATCATAGATTGTGTAAAGATTGATCTTGCTCGCTCTATTTTATTTTCACCTAATGCAATGGAGTATAGTGTAGCCCCTCCCATTCCAATCCACAACGATATAGAGAAAAAAATAGAAAAGGCTGGGACAGCAACGTTTACTCCCGCTAAGCCATTCGCTCCGACGCCCCTACTAATCATAACGGCATCGATTACAATATTCACCGACATTAATACCATTCCAAGAACCGCTGGTATTAAATAAGATATAAATAAACTTTTTATTGGTTTTTCTCTTAATTTCTCAGTTGTTTCCATAACAAAATGCTCCTTTACAATTCTCTGTTCACATTTTAAACCCTCAAGTTACTTGAAGGTCAAGCGAGAATTTAACATGCATTTTTGTTATACAACCTTTTATTTCTTTTTTATTACCGGAATTTGTATCTCTGTAACTTGCTCTTTTGGATTCTCCGTCACAGACCAGTCAATTAAAGCGAGCTCAATTGCATCTCCAGACACTTCATATCCTTTCTCCTTAATATCTATTAACAGATTCTTGTAAGTTCCATCCGTTTCTTCATATGATCCATGGTGAACAGAGCAAGCGAACATCCCTTCTTTAATTTCCTCTGAAGTAGTAATTTGAAACGGCATATAGTCAAGAAGAATAAAAACACTATTATATGATTGAAATTCATTTTGAAGTAACCCTTCTTTTGACACTGTCACACCTAAATCTCCTGAAAATAAACTATCATCTATTTGCTTCATATTTTTTTGAAGTGAGTGGATATAGTACTCAAACATATCATCTGTTATATTCGGTGCGATAGCTAACGCTGTAATTTTTCTCTTTGGTAATTTCTTAAATGTCACATGATTCGCTTTTGAAGCAGTAGCTTCTTTCATCATTTCAATTTTATGATTCATTTTCGCCAATGCATATTCAATCTCTCTTTGTTTCTTCAACATCATTTCTTGCTGTTTTTCCAGCAAATTTAAAGCATAAGATGGATTTCTCTCATCAATATACGTCTTGATTTCTTTTAAAGAAATATTTAGTTGCCGTAAAAATTTAATTGTATCTAAAAGTGAAAATTGGTCGATTGTATAATATCGATAATTTGTTTGTGGATCAACAATGGATGGATGAAAAATACCTTTTTCATCGTAATAACGTAATGTTGACTCCGCAATCTTATGCATTTTTGCCATTTCTCCAATTGTAAACCTTTGATTGAATAACATATTTCCTTCTCCATTTCTTTCAAATAGATTTATTTCTTCAAACAATTTTTCTTATCCTTCATTATATAGACGTATATTCCTAATTCAAAATGAATCATCCTAATTAAAATCTGCCAATTTAACATTGATTTTTCTTGAAATGTATTATATATTTATTACAGGTTCAAATTACAAGTTCAAAAGACCTTGTATAAAGACCTCTTGTTTAATGTGTGTTACATAGTTTTACATTAAGCAAATTCCGAGAAATCGTAATAATAAAGCAAAAGGAAAAGGAGAGATGAGATGGAATTTTTCTTTCAAATTGCTTTAATTTTATTAAGTACAAAAATTGCTGGTGACATTAGCGTTAGACTAGGTCAACCTTCTGTACTTGGAAAATTAATCGTCGGTATTGTCATTGGTCCTGCTGTATTAGGATGGGTAAACAATTCAGATTTACTTACACAATTAAGTGAAGTTGGGGTTATTCTCCTTATGTTTATGGCCGGCTTAGAAACAGACTTAAAAGAACTAAATGAAAATCGTAATTCTTCGTTAGCAGTTGCTATTGGTGGTATTGTCCTTCCATTTGCAGGTGGTTACGTTGCAGGTCTTGTAATGGGAATGGAACAAGCAAATGCGGTCTTTTTAGGATTACTTCTATGTGCAACAAGTGTTAGTATTTCTGTGCAAACACTTCGTGATTTAGGTAAAATGAAGACGCGTGAGAGTACAACAATGCTAGGCGCTGCTGTATTTGATGATATCCTTGTTGTTATTTTACTAGCCTTCGCTATGAGCTTCCTAGGATCAGCTGATGTAAGCTTAACTGTCATCATCTTGAAAAAAGTGGTCTTCTTCGCCGCTATTATCTTAATCGGCTGGAAAGGCGTTCCAATGATTATGCGCTGGTTATCACCACTACGTGTATCAGAATCTATCATTAGTGCAGCTCTTATCATTTGTTTCGCTTTCGCATACTTTGGTGAAATTCTAGGAATCGCTGGAATTATCGGTGCATTCGCAGCAGGTATTGCAATTTCTCAAACAGATTATAAACATGAAGTAGAAAAGAAAGTAGAACCAATCGCTTATGCAATGTTCGTTCCAATTTTCTTTGTAAGTATCGGTATGAATATTACGTTTGCAGGTATTGGAGATAAAATTTGGTTTATCTTAGCATTAACAATCATTGCTGTCTTCACAAAACTAATTGGATGTGGTTTCGGGGCACGAATGACTGGATTTGATTTACAATCTTCGACAATCATTGGATCTGGCATGGTTTCCCGTGGTGAAGTCGCTCTTATTATTGCAGGACAAGGGCTTACTTCTGGACTACTAGCACAAGATTACTTTACAGCAATTGTAATTGTCGTTATTTTAACAACAATGATTACACCGCCAATGTTAAAATATTCGTTTGGTGTAAAAGATAAGCAATTAAAACAAAGTGCATAGTAACTGTCTAGCATACTAATTTCATAATATAAAAACGAGATGATTCTCTTCAAAAGACAATCATCTCGTTTTTTATTTATACAGGAAATAGGAATAGCGAACTCGGTGTTCATTAGTAAAACAATACACGAAAAAGCGAGCCCCTATCCTCTTCGGCTCGCTTTTCTATTCCTTTATCCAATACGTTCCATCGCTGTCTTCAATGTCCCGACAACAAAAGCGATTTCTTCACTTGAAATAATAAGAGGCGGTGCTAAAGTTAAAACATTATTATAGCCTGCGGTTGTCATTCCATTACGTCCAATGATTAGTCCCTTTTCTTTACAAGTGTTCACTACACTTGTAATTTTAGTATTATCAATTGGATCCTTTGTTACTTTATCCCTTACCATTTCAATTCCAACAAGCAATCCTTTCCCTCTAATATCTCCAACAAGAGGATGATCGCCAATCTCCTCTTTTAACTGTTCTAATAAAAGGGATCCCATTTGTGCAGAACGCTCAATTAAATTTTCATTTTCCATAATTTCTAAGTTTTTAAGCGCTAATGCACAAGCAGCTGGATTCCCGCCAAAAGTATTAATATGCCGGAAAAATTCATATTCTCCTGTTCCTTTAAATGCTTCATAAATTTCTTTTTTCACTGCTGTTGCTGATAATGGTAAGTATGCACTTGTAATCCCTTTTGCCATTGTAATAATGTCAGGAGTTACATCATAATTCATAAAACCAAACGTTTTGCCTGTACGCCCAAAGCCACAAATTACTTCATCACTAATCAGTAATGCACCATGTTTTTGACAGATTTCATGAACAGCTTTCATATAATTCTGAGGCGGCATCAAGATACCCCCTCCTGTAATAATCGGTTCCATAATAAATCCAGCTATCGTTTCACTCAATTCCCACTTCATAACACGATCAATTTCTTTCACACACTCTACTTCATAAATATTTTGTGATGTAATCTCTGGCATTCGGTAACAATCTGGCGGCGTCACGTGTAAGAACCCTGAAGCAAATGGCTCATATTGATGCCTCCGCTGCGCTTGTCCTGTTGCTGCCATCGTCGCCATTGTATTTCCATGATAACCACGATAACGTGACAGAAATTTATAACGATGCGGTTCCCCTTTATTTGCATAATATTGCCTTGTAATTTTAAAGGCTGTTTCGTTAGCTTCCGATCCACTATTAGAGAAGAAGATAACATATTCCCCTCCAAGCCATTCATTCAACTTTTCAGCAAGCTGAATTGCCGGTTCATGCGATTGAGACATGGGAAAATATGATAATGTTTGCAATTGCTCATATGCTGCTTCAGCAAGTTCCTTTCTTCCATATCCACTATTCACACACCAAAGCCCACTCATACCATCTAAGTATCGTTTCCCTTCTATATCTTCAACCCAACACCCTTCTGCTTTTGCCCCAACCATCGTACTATTTGGACTAAAAGGGCGCATTCCATGCCACACATACTTTTCATCCTTTGCCAATAACGCATCTGTTTGCTTCGTTTTCATCATACATTCCACCTTCCAAACCAACTTATATTTCTTCAAGCTGTGCTGGTGCCATGATGAGATCAAACTTTTTCTCTATTTATTTTCATTCCACATGAACGAAACAAATCCTACCAACTGCAAGGTAATATTTTTAAGCAAAATTCCAAAATAAAAGGGCTCTCCAAAAACTGGAAAGCCCTTTTTCTTCTTAATGTGCAGACACATCACTAACTCCATGACCTGTGTTCGATTTGACAAGAATTTCATCAAACTTCGCTGCATCTTCTTTCTTACTGGAGAAGATTGTCCCTAAATATGCTGCTAAAAATCCAAGTGGAATAGAAATAATCCCAGGTGTTGTATAAGGAAATAAAGCTTCTCCAACAAAGATTGCTTTCCCAGCTTCAGGACTCCAAACATTCGGGCTTAGTGCAACTAATACGATAGCTGAGACTAAACCAACCACCATTCCGCAAATCGCTCCTGTTGTATTAAATCGTTTCCAATAAATTGTAAACAAAATAACCGGTAAGTTCGCACTTGCAGCAACAGCAAATGCTAACGACACGAGGAATGCAACGTTTAATGTTTGAGCAAATAGGGCTAAAATAATAGACAATACTGCAACTCCAATTGAAGCATAGCGCGCCATCGATACTTGTTCTTTTTCTGTTGACTTGCCTTTACGAATAATCTCATTATAAAAATCATGTGCAAATGCAGAGGCTGCTGTTAAAACAAGACCTGCCACAACTGCTAAAATTGTTGCAAATGCAATTGCTGAAACGAAAGCAAATAAGAAATCCCCGCCAAGTGCTTTTGCTAATAAAGGTGCTGCCATATTACCAGCTGGGTTTGCCTGGATAATTGCTGCATTCCCTACAAAGGCAGCTGCACCAAAACCTAAGAAAATCGTCATAATATAAAACGCTCCAATTAACCATGTTGCATATACAACAGACTGACGTGCTGTTTTTGCATCACGAACAGTGAAAAAGCGAACAAGAATATGAGGTAAACCAGCTGTCCCTAGAACGAGACCTAAATTTAAAGAAAGCGTATCCAATCCATCCTTATACTTCACTCCTGGATTTAAAAATGCTTCCTTTAAAGGTGTTGCCGTTTTCATCTGTGCAAACATTTCTGTTACGCTAAAATTAAATTTCGCAAATACGATTACTGAAATAATAAATGTCCCTGCCATTAATAAGACAGCTTTTACAATTTGTACCCAACTTGTCGCTGTCATCCCCCCAAAAATTACGTACACTGTCATTAGCGTTCCAACAATTAAAACCGATGTCGTATATTCAATTCCTAATAATAATTTAATAAGTGCTCCTGCCCCTACAAGTTGTGCAATCATATAGAAAATTGAAATTGTCATCGTATTTAAAGCTGCGACTCCGCGCACCTTTTTCGCATCAAAACGTGCTGCAATCATATCAGCTAATGTATATTTCCCTAAGTTTCTAAGCGGTTCGGCAACAAGATATAATACAACTAAATAAGCAACAAGAAAGCCTATGCTATAAAAGAAACCATCAAATCCAGTTAATGCAATTGCTCCTGCGATTCCTAGAAAAGAAGCAGCTGACATATAATCTCCCGCAATGGCCAGACCATTTTGCCAACCAGTCAAGCCTCCTCCTGCCGTATAAAACTCGCTCGCATTTTTCGTCTTTTTCGATGCGAAGTATGTAATGACGAGCGTACCGAGAACGATAATCAAAAATAGTGCAAACGCCGTTACGTTCAAAATTATCCCCTCCCTTTCTGCATATCTTGAAGAATTTTTTGTGAAGCCTTATCGAATGATTCCGCTTTTTTGCTATACATCATACATAACGCCCACGTCATAATAAATTGTGCAAAAGCAAAGATCCACGCCCACGTAACATCCCCAAATGCTGGTGTATTCAATACTTTGGAATAAGAAGTCAAAAGCGGTAAAGCAATAAAAAAACTAAAAAAGAAAATACTCATCGGGACAATAAATTTCCGTTTCTTTTCTAGCAATGATTGAAATTCCGCTGACTGAACGACTTCTGTATAATTTACCTCGCTTTGTAACTTACGTGCTGAACTATCTCTTTTCACTTGCCCTCTCCCCTCTCCATCATCTTTCAAATCCAATCCCTTCGCATAACAAAAAACTAAATTTTATAAATATTCAGAAACTTATACTTAATTTTAGACAATCTCTCCTTCTCTGCAAAGATTTTTCGCTAGACATTTTTCGTCACATTTTTCCAATTTTTTAATATATTTTTGCAAAATAGAAACAACATTCATCGCACTACTTCCTGATTTTTCTCTTTCTCTAGATCACGTGCCGTCCTACTTAATTCAACATCTTTTCCATTTTTATACGTACCAAATAAAAAATCATGCACTGGGTTCGACACACCGAACCAATAATTTTCATTTTTATAATGATGCAAAATATGTGTTTTTTAACCATCTACCAAAATGAATCAACGGACGAATTGGTCTATGCGCTATATAATGTTTCCATTCATAAACAAGCAGCATCACAATCATCCCGATTCCAAATGAAAGTGTAATGGTTACATGATTTGTCACTCCATACAGAATCAACAAATAAATCACAAATCCCGGCATGCTATACCAAACTGGTAAAAATAATAGTTTTAAATCATCCGGATACACATGATGATCATAATGTAATCTCTTTAACATTTTCAGTAGAACTGGATTCTTAGGAGGTTTCATATGAAATAAAAACGGATGTGTCACATATTCATTAATTGTATAAAAAAGGATACCCGCAAGACATGATATAGCCGCTATTCCTGTAAATAATTGCATTTGTAAAATAATGATAAAAAGAATTAGTACTCCAAATATAATGATAATATCATGTTGTAAAAAGAATTCTTTCAACACTCTTTTCATTTACCCTATCCCCTTTCTTCGAAAAAATAGCCGTAACATATCGTTACGGCTATTTTTACTTTATCTATGCTATATTTTGTTCTTTTCATTACAAATTTGCTCGCCGTTCTATTGTAGAGAAAAAATTTTGCGAACCTAAAATATTTTGTTTCGGTATAATCTGTTCTACTGCGAAAACAGTTACTTCGCCCCTCTGTACCTCCCCAATAATAAGTCCAAATATTTCATGATTTACAGCAAATGTTGGTTGCTTTGTTTGAAGTAATCTTTCAATAGTTTGAAGAACGGCTTCATATAAAGGATTTCTGTCCGTTACTTCTTTTCTAATTTTGGGTGCTAATGTAATAATAATTTCTTTTCCATTAACTGTGGTTCGATACATAGAAATCTCCCCTTCGGTTTCATATGAACAACTGTAACGCTTTATACGCAAAATGAATCGAATATCCAACTAAAATAAAACCAGCTCCCGCTGTAATATAACCGAGTGCCTTTGGCTTAAGCAATGTTCGTCCAAAATGAACAGAAAAAGCAATATTTAAATTCCATAAAATAATGCCTCCAATGATGCAGAGACTATATAAAAATGCTTCTTGTTTCGTTACCTTCGTAAGCAGCGAACTAAGCGTACTCCCATATACACCAAACCAAAAGACAAGATTTAACGGATTAGATATTGCAATTAAAAATCCTGCCATAAAAGATTGACGAAGTCCACCTACCTCTTCTTGTTTATATTCCATATTTGAATGTAAAATTCCTTGTTTTACACTTTGAAATCCTAAGTAAAACAATAAGAAAAAACCGATGCAATACATAAATGCTTGTACGTATGTATACATAAACACAGAAGATAATCCAAAGTAAATAAGAAACATAAACAAAATATCTGCACTCATTCCCCCTATCCCAACAAGCCAAGCATGCCAAAATCCACGTTCAATCCCTCTTTTTAACATTTCAATATTAATCGGCCCTACTGGTGCTGCTAATGAAATTCCTAGTATGAATTGCTGTATAATTGCTCCAAACATCACTATATCCTTTCTATTATCTGTTTACTATTAACTAATGAGAAGATGGGGAAAAATAGACTAGCTTTTATGAAAAATATTCATATATAAAATGCCCTTTTCTATCCAAAATATGCAAAAAAAGCCGCTCCTTGGCGGCCTTCATTTCTTTGTTTTATGATGAAATGGGCATTTCCCTTCGATTGGTTCAACGTCATCTCCAATAAAATATTGCTTCCACTCATGGTGATTCGGATCACCATAATGACTAATATTCGGGTGTTTTGGCAACTGGTCCCACTTTTCAACCCGTTCTCTAACCATTTGTCTTGAGTACGAACCTTTGGGCCGATCCCCTTCTAGTCCATCAAAAATAATTCGTGGTTGAAATCCAATAATAAGTGAGTTCCCTAAATGTCTCGTTTTTCTTTGTTTATAAGCTGGAGCGTTCCCAAACGCAAACATTGGCTCTCCGCCAAATGAAAATTCCCATAAATGATGATTTGGATTTTCTGGAATCTGCTTTGGCCATAATTGATTATCTTCTTCATGTAAATATTGTAGAACTTTCCAAAAATACGCTCGGTAATGTTCAAGTGAGCATTCTTCATGTTCTGGCTCAACAAAAAGAAAAAATCCTCTTCTTACAACAGGTCGTTCGTTCATCAACTGTAAAAAAGAAAGCATTGTCTGTGGTAGATGACTCCAATCATCATGAGACAAGAATGAGTAGCGAAGTTCATTTTTCTTTAAAGCTGTTAAACCAAAATAACAAGGGAAAGTTGGGTCCAATACAACATTAGAAAAATTCTCAAATTCTCGTGAAACCCATTTTGGTATATCTATCCTATTTTTCATCCCTTCATTATCTAATAAATAAGACTGATTCATTCTCTCACCTCATTATGTACAGCACTCACTTAAACATATTAAAAAAGAGCTTGTCCTATACCAAAAAAACTTGCGTGAAAAATTATTTAAAAATACAAAAAGTTAAAAGCGCTTACTTGACTAAAATCTACCATTTCGTGTATATTAAAAATATCATTTAGCAGAATATTCGAGAATATAGCATTTTCAGTTTTATGAATTCGCAAATATTTCAAACGAACTTCACTAAATGAAAAAGTAATCGTTTTTTAGGAGGAATTGCAACATGCAAGGAAAAGTAAAATGGTTTAACAACGAAAAAGGTTTTGGATTTATCGAAATTGAAGGTGCTGACGATGTATTCGTACATTTCACAGCTATTCAAGGCGAAGGCTATAAAGCTTTAGAAGAAGGTCAAGAAGTATCTTTCGATATCGTTGAAGGAAACCGTGGACCTCAAGCTGCTAACGTAGTAAAACTTTAATCCAATATATAACAGGAGGTTACCTTATTTGGTAACCTCCTTTGTTATTCCTTTGTATATTTCCTTTTTGCAGAGTAAAAACTATGTGAAATGCGACAGAATATAAAGGAGGAATCGATAATGGGTTCACATGTAAATGATTTTGAAGAAGTAAAATTCCGCGTAGAAACAGCGCAAAAGATGGTAGGTTCTGCAACAATTACAATGGATCCCGAATCATTACAGCATGCGACAACTGCAGTCGAATCTGCACGCTCTCAACTTGAAATAATGAAATCTGTTGCAACAGATTTAGACGAGCCTTTTTTAATGAACGAAGAAAAAAAATTAAGCCTATGCGAACATCAATTGAAAGAAGCTAAGCATTAAAAAGCATCCAGAGAAATCTCTGGATGCTTTTTTACGATAATCGCTCTCCATATTCTTTTAATTTCTCTCCCACAGTACACTGCCGAATGCAAAAAGAATGGGCATAATATTTGCTATGCGTTTTTCTATAATGCTCTTGTAAAAAACACCCTTCACAATATATTTCTAATAGATCATTTACCTCTGTAATGAGCTGCTTTTTATTCACCACTGCACCTCTCTATTCCGTTATTTCTTTATGGCTGTCAATTACTGTCCCTTCTAATGCTTGTGTAGCCAATTGATGAGCTTCTTTATTTTGTTTTCTTGCTACTGGTTCACAGACAAGCTTTAATTTCATTTGCTTTGCTTTTTGTTCAATCTGATCTAAGTAATGATTCAAATGTTCGTCATAGCATGGCCATTCTCCAGCTAGTTGCTGAAGTACGACTTGAGAATCACCATGTAGTGTAACCGATTCGTATTTAATTCCTAATTCCTCTAGTACATTCATTCCATATAATAGCGCTGCATATTCCGCTTCATTATTATCATATATGCCGTCTATGTAAGCATTTCGGCGAACTCGGTACATCTTCTGACCTTTTTTATAGTAAATACAGATACCAATTCCAGCCTCTTTCGTCTCTAAATCATATCCCCCATCAAAGTAAATACGAATATCTTGTGGCTCCTCTTCTATTTGTTTACCGAGTTTTTTCATCTCTTTTAGCGTCCATTCCGCTCCCATTTCGTCATAAAATAATAGTTCCTTTACTCTTCCAGTTTTCTCAAAATCAGTTGCAAACTGAAGTGCATCTTCTATGTTCATATAATCTGTTGTTAATTTTGTTTGTAGACTCGATTTTGTTTTATATAACCAATGTATTTTATATTTCATATTCATTTCCCCTTATATAAGACTTCGTATTTTTTATTATATTTTACCAATAGTCATAGTATTATATTCGAATGGAAGTGGACAAGTGTCAACTTTTAAAATACAAAAAGAGCTGCTTGATATTGCAAGCAGCTCTTCCTATCCATGTTACATAAATCTCTGAAATTGTACTCGTTTATTCATCCAATACATAACCGGCATACCGATTGCCATTACAACAAATTCACCAGCTGCACATGTAAGCCATGTTAATAAAAATGGAAAACCAAGTGCAAGATGAAGCTCAATCGCTATCATAAACATAGTAATTGTAAAGATAACGGTATTAAAGATCATTCGGGCCCAAACACCCTTAATAAAGCGCATAGAAATAATCGTAGCAAGAAGTGCAAGAACGGATTGTCCCACTCCAAATACTAAATCATACGCAATCATAGGTGAGAAAAAGAGATTTGTTAAAAATACGCCTAAGACAATTCCATAAATTGATTTCTTATTAAATACAACAAGATGATTAAACATCTCCGAAATACGAAATTGTACATTCGTAAAGCCAAATGGCTGAATAAGTGCAGAAACGGCAATATATAGCGCCGCTAAAATACCATTACCAACTAATGTTTTTATATTCATGACAAAATCTCCTTAGTTTTTTTACGTGGGATGGTTTCGAACCACGTGATTCGTTTTTAAACAACAATTTTATATTGTACGCAATAGCCTGTCATTCGTCAATAGAATCTTCTCATTCACTACCCTTTTTCTTATAGACAACGTATAATAGAGAATATGAAAGGTTTAGGAGGTTTCACTTCATGACAGTAACAATTCAAAATAAAAAAGTGATCGTTTCCATCTCTGAAAAGGGTGCAGAGTTACAAAGCGTTCGTTTAAAAGAAGACAACACAGAATATTTATGGCAAGGAGATTCTAAATATTGGGGGCGCCGTGCACCAATTTTATTCCCAATTGTCGGTAGATTAGTGGACAATACATATTATGTAGATGGTAAACCTTATTCATTGACACAACATGGCTTTGCTCGCGATCTTATATTCTCGGTAAAAGAGCAAAACGAAACAAAGATTACATATGCTGTGACTAGCAATCAAGAAACTTTACAAAAATATCCGTACGAGTTTGAGCTACTTGTTTCCTATGAACTAGATGAGCAAAACATACATGTTACTTATGAAGTGATCAATCCTACTTCAAAAGAAATGTTCTTTTCTATCGGAGCACATCCAGGCTTCAATTGTCCTTTAGTAGAAGGTGACTCATTTACAGACTACCATTTATCATTTAATGGTCCTGAACATTTAGAAACAAGCGTTTTAAAAGGACCTTTTCTTTCAAAAGAAAAACAGCTAATTGTTGAAAATAAAGCAGAATTACCACTTACATATGATTTATTCAAAAATGATGCCCTTATTTTTGAAAATATGAATACAAATGAAATTTCTATTCGTTCTGATAAACATAATAAATTTGTAAAAGTAACATTTGAAGGTTTCCCATTCGTTGGTGTTTGGACACCAGATAACGATGCTCCTTTCGTATGTATCGAGCCTTGGTATGGAATTGCTGATGAAGTAGAACCAGCAAAAGATTTCAAAGCGAAAAAAGGCGTACAATCCTTACAAGCGAACGAAACATTCACATGCCGCTATAGTATCACAATAGGATAAAATACGTTTTCCTATCCCCCGTCTCTAAACATATTTTTAGGCGGGGAATTACTATCAACTAACGCTATATAACAATGGGGGATTAATTTTGATTGAAGTATATATCGATGGTGCATCAAAAGGAAATCCAGGCCCTTCTGGTGCTGGGGTTTTTATTAAAGGTGTGCAGCCAGCTGTGCAATTATCACTACCACTCGGAATCATGTCTAACCACGAGGCAGAATATCATGCATTACTCGTTGCATTAAAATATTGCACAGAACATAATTATAGCATTGTATCTTTTCGTACAGATTCACAGCTTGTTGAACGCGCTGTAGAAAAAGAATATGCAAAAAACAAAACATATGCACCACTTTTAGAAGAGGCACTAGCGTACATCAAAAAATTTGATCTTTTCTTTATAAAGTGGATTCCAAGTAATCAAAACAAAGTTGCCGATGAATTAGCAAGAAAAGCCATTTCACAAAATTAATGGGGGTTTTAGTGTGAGAAAAGGATGGATTGCTCCTCTCGCTTTATTATTTGTCTCCTTTATTTGGGGAGCCACGTTTGTTGTCGTTCAAAATGCAATGTCATTTGTTGGACCATTTACTTTCAATGGTGTTCGCTTTTTATTTGCTGGCATCATTTTATTATTTGTCCAATTCACGTTCTCGAAAAAAACTTCAAAACAAGAAATTCAACATAGTAGTATTGCTGGTTTAATTGTCGGATTTTTCTTATTTGTCGGTTATTTATTACAAACATTTGGATTACTCCATACCACTTCTTCTAAAGCAGGGTTTTTAACTGGACTTAGTATTGTTATGGTTCCAATTCTTTCATTTATCTTTTTAAAACAAAAAGCTACACTTTTTATCATACTTGGTATTACTGCTGCAACAGCTGGCTTATATTTACTAACCGCTGGTGATTCTTTTCAATTGAATATTGGTGATATACTCGTTCTCGGTTGTGCAATTGCCTTTGCAGCACATATTCTTATTAACGGGGTCTTTTCCAAAAAAATCTCACCTTTATTATTAAGCACCTCCCAAGTATTATCTGTTGGAATTTTCTCTTCCATCTGTGCTTTTTTATTTGAGGATTGGGAAAAATTATTTTCAATTTCTTTATGGACCAATTCTGCTTTTTTATTTGCTCTACTTATAACATCCCTATTTGCAACATCAATCGCTTTTTTTATACAAACAGCTGCGCAAAAGCATACATCCCCAACAAGAGTTGCCATTATTTTCGCAATGGAGCCTGTCTTCGCCGCATTAACAGGTGTACTTGTCGCAAACGAACAGCTTTCTATTTCCGCAGTGCTTGGTTGTCTTTGTATTTTCTTAGGTATGATCTTTGTGGAGCTTCCTTCAAAAACAAAAAAAGAAGCGCAGGCTGCGTGATGTTACGCTTGTAACGTCCGCATAAAAGCCTTTGCGCTTTTTTTATCAGTAATTTTCTCTTCCTTTAATCGTTCTAATAAAGCGATAAAATAACTGCCATCAAATTGCAATTGATGTTTAATTGTTGCCTCAATCGCTGCATTTACAAGCCCATCAGATGCACCTGTATACCCTTGACCAAACATAATAAACCCCTGTGCATCCTCTGATAATTTAAACCCTTTTGTATGTAAGAATGAAAGATAATCTTGTACCGTTTGCATGCTGTCCCACCTACCAAAAAATTCTCCACTTCCTATCATACATGTTTTTAGGCTTTATGAGAATGAATTTTTCTTTGACGATATTTATTGGATTTCTTAATTTCCTTATAGATAAAAATAACAATGAAGAATCCGCTAATTTTCACCTTCCTTTTCTCCCTCCTCTTAGTTATATTGCAAGGTGTTACATCATGTAAAAGTCAATAAAAATGAAATAACTTCCTTATATAAAAAGGAATCGTCTACAGTATCGAGAAATAAATAAAGTGTAACTTTAATCAGCAGGAAATTTCTTCATTACCCACTTCTCTTTTGATGTATTCTGAACATTGAGAGAAAGGGACGATTCCCCACAAATTACGAGATAAAAAGGAGAAATGTAATGAAACAAGCCCTATTAATTATTGATGCGCAACAAGAACTGATTGACGGTAACGAGCAAGAATCTGCAGTATTTCATAAAGATCATTTATTAACGAACATAAATATAGCCATCCAAAAAGCGATTCAAGCAAATGCCCTTATTATTTTCGTCAGAGATACTGATGTTGCTTCCGGTATGGGGAAAGGATTTCAAGTACATGAGGAAATCAAAATCCCTCATGCGGCACAAATCATAGACAAGCAAGCAACCAATTCATTTTATAACACCTCTTTACATACGATTTTAAGAGAGAAAGAAATTGGTCATCTTGTTATAGGTGGTTGTAAAACCGAACATTGTATTGATACTGCCGTTAGAACAGCAACGGTACAGGGATTTGATGTCACCTTAATCAAAAACGGTCATTCCACAAATGATTCTACGATTTTATCAGCTCAGCAAATTATTGAACATCACAATAAAACACTACATGGTCATTATAACGTCGATCATTTTTCTATTGTTAGAGATGTCGAGGAAGATTTGTTTTCCCCTATTCATAATCAATATCGAGAATAGGAAAATCTCATGTATGAATTAAAAAGATTCCTTTTTTAAAAAGGAATCTTTTTTCATCCAAATATCTGTGCAGCAATTCCATATAATTCACCATTTCGTTTCAAAAATTGATTACTGTTTTTCAACATAATTGGTGGTTGATTTACCTTTTGAAATCCAGCTGTCTCGAGCACTGTCATAAAAAATTCTTTTCCTTCTGGTACATCAATTCTAAGTCTTCCTTTATAATCTTTTGCCAAATGATGAACAATTGTAGTTGCGATATGATTATTCGGCGCAACAATCGGTCCTATCATTCTATTTTCTGGAGTTTGTATGCTCATTCCATATCCCACAATATAATTTTCTTTATCTTTTACAACTATGCACTGTTCAGATTGTTCAATTCTTCTCTGTATAAAGTTACTTCTATTTACCCCGAAAGCTGCTTCATCTAACTTCACAATTCCATTACTATCTCCCTTATCATAATCCATAAAAATGTGTTGCTCATTTCTATCGTAATCTTTAGGAGTTACATACTGATTACATATAAACTTTGAAATATGCCTAACCACTTGAAAACCTAATCTCTCATATAAAGGTCTTCCTTCTTCTGTAGCAATAAGCATAATTGATGTCTTTTCTGAAACACTTCTTATACAAGCCTCTGTAATTTTTCTGCCAATCCCTTTTCCTTTATACTGAGGATGTACAATGACCATGCCAATAGATGCTAATTTCTCTCCATATAGGATGATAGCTGCACTAGCAATAAATTCACCTTGCATATTCTTTCCGCCATATACAATTCCTGATTGAAAAATTGTTTTGATTTCTTCTAAACTATAATCCCATCCAACTAATTCAGATAAATTTATAAGATGCGGTGTATCTTTTTCCTCAATTCTCTCTATTACAATCACTACCTATCCTCCTTTTATACTCCATAAATGAATGTCTCCATACAACTCCCTTAAACATTCGAACTAGAAAAGCACTTATTTTTACAAAGATAGGAGTTAATCGATTTTGCATCTCCTACGATATTCTAATAACGTTATTTCTTCAGTCCGAGTTATCATCACTCCTCCACATGTAACACCAAAATGGTATCGCTTATTTAATAAATAGTGAAGAACTCTATTATTCTTGCTCATTAATAATTTTTGCTAAATCTATAAAAAAGCTTAATGATTCGGGGTTGGCCATGGAACCTTTATTGACTACCTTTTCTTCTGGAAACCCTAATAGAATTTTTCGAATTGGAACTTCTAATTTCTTTCCACTCAATGTCTTCGGAATTTGATCTACTACATAAATTTCGTCAGGGACAAAACGAGGCGAAACTTTTTGTTTTATTTCAGCTTTTATTGTTTCTTTTAAGTTATCACTCATATTTACTCCAGGTTTTAATACCACAAATAGCGGCATAAATGATTTACGTCCAAGGAGCTCTAAATCCACTACTAAGCTCTCCATAATGATATCCAGGGCCTCAACTGTACGATAGATTTCGCTCGTCCCTAGACGTACTCCTAGCCGATTGATCGTAGAGTCTGATCGTCCGAAAATAACACAGCTCCCTTTATCATCAAATTTAATCCAATCACCATGTCGCCAAATCCCTGGATACATCTCAAAATAACTTTCAAAATAACGTTTATTATTGTGATCTCCCCAGAAATAAACGGGCATAGATGGCATTGGTGCCGTTATAACCAATTCTCCAACTTCATTAATAACTGAATTTCCCTCATCATTAAATGATTGTACGTGTGCTCCTAAAGAGCGTGCTTGTATTTCTCCTGCGTAAACAGGCAATATAGGAGAGCCACCAACAAATGCTGTACATACATCAGTCCCTCCACTAGTCGAAACAAGCCACACGTCCCTTTTCACACTCTCATATACCCATAAGAAACCTTCTACTGATAAGGGTGAACCAGTTGAACAAATAGCCTTTAACTTAGAAAAACGGTGTCTTTCTTTTGGCTTAATCCCAAATTTCATACATGCACTTAGAAAAGCAGCACTTGTACCAAAGAAAGTAACACCAACCTCTTCTGCAAAATCCCATAATATATGTATACCAGGATAAGATGGGCTGCCATCATATAAAGCAATTGTGCCTCCAGTTAACAGCCCCCCCACTAAAAGGTTCCACATCATCCAGCCTGTTGTTGTAAACCAAAAGAATACATCATCTTGATTCACACCTTGTTCAACTAATAATGTCTTAAGCTGTTCTAATAGTATTCCACCTTGACTTTGTACAATCTGTTTTGGCAACCCTGTTGTTCCGGAAGAAAACAAAATCCAAAGAGGATGATCAAATGGGACCTTTTCGAAAACAAGATCACAACCACCTCGCAATAGATCGTTCCAATACATTGTACGATTATTCAATTCAGAATCATTACTGCCAACATAAGGGATTAAAACCGTCTGCTTTAAGGTAGGTAGACTCGATTGAATTTCCGAAACGTTTGTTACTCTATTCTGAATTTTACCATTATAAGAATATCCGTCAATTGCAAATAAAATTGTAGGTTCAATTTGTTTAAATCGATCAATAACAGTATTTGTCCCGAAATCAGGAGAACAGCTCGACCAAACAGCTCCAATGCTGGCACATGCTAAAAAAGCAATTATAGTTTCAGGAATGTTAGGCATATAAGCAACAACACGATCTCCTGGTTTAACCCCTAATTCCTTTAGAGAATTGGCCACCATCGCTGTCTTTTCTCTAAGTTCTTTCCAACTTAATTCTGTTCTCGGAGTCGTTTCTGATTGAAAAATTACTGCCGGTTTATTCCCCCTACTACCTCGAAAGACGTGTTCTGCATAATTCAAGGTAGAGCCTGTGAACCATTTCGCCCCGGGCATCTTTCTCGATTCTAAAACTTGATGATACGGCGTTGTAGAAATAACTTGGCAATAATTCCAAATACTTTCCCAAAATGATTCAAGTTCTTCGACAGACCATTTCCATAATTCCTTTTGATTTTCAAAAGATAGATCCTTTTCTTGTTTGAGCCACTTCATAAAGAGACTGACACCTGATTTTTCTATCTGTTGCTGCGATGGTTCCCATAGCGGCACACTATTAGTAATCGCTTTCATTATTATTCCTCCTAAACTTACAATTTTTTATGAAGTAAATAATAACTATATACAGCATGCGCTCTTGAAAAACCTTTTTTCGCAAAAGGAAATTAATCCTTAATAAACAAAAGAAGATGCGTATCAATCACGTCATCTCCTGATTATTCCTATTATTTATTTCAGCTTTGATACTATAATATATTATTGCTTTAATATGTTATTTAGCTCTTTCTGAAATACCATAATATCTAAATCATTTTTCAACATTCTCTCGATATCATAACCTAAAACAAACTCTCTTACCCCTGATTGAAACATAACAACAGAACCATATCTCTCTTGAAACCATTTCTGTTGTCTTAGTAACTTGAACTTTTTACTTATTATTCTTTTCTTTTTTGTTGGCACACAAAGAATGAACTGTACTGCCATCTCTCCTATTAATTCACCCAAATTTTCTCCTTCTTTCTATAATTACAAGCCTGTTTTGAAATGTTATCTTATTCAGTTACTTGAAGACACACGATACGAGACATGCCTCTTTTCAATTTTTTCTTCTATTTCTCTTATATTCTCTTTATCGTTCAATAACAATTGTTTATTCTCTATCAATAATTGTTTAAAGGATTTTCTTATTTTCTTTCGCATGTTTCTTTTCCTCCTTCACGATTACAAATAACTTATCAAAGGATTATTTATATAAAAGATAAGTAATTATCTGTGTAGTTTTATAATAAAAGATTTGTGTGAAATCTATTTGAATTTCAAATGAAAACTATGTATTTTTTCTGATAACTTTATCAATTAAAAAAAATTACATAAAAAAATAACGCCTAATCAAAATGTATTTGATCAGACGTTATCTATAGTGGTAAGCAACCTCTCTAGCATTGCTTTTACAGCATATTTATAAATATTTCAGGTCGTCCCCAGTTCATTTCTCCGCAAACAAAACGTACTTTCTCTTCATCAATTGTATGCAAACCTTCCTCTAACGAACAGGAAATTGGGACCTCACAATGAATTTTCGCTAATTGTAATGATATGTTTAAGTTTTCCAAATCATTTTCAACTTTTGTACGCTGTGCTTTCGTCAATGACGCTATATTTTCTAATACCGCCGCTACTGTACCGTGTTCTTGAATGAGTTTATATGCTGTCTTCTCACCGATTCCTTTTACACCTGGATAGTTATCACTCGTGTCTCCCATAAACGCTTTGGCATGAACGATTTGCCAAGGCTCTACACCTTTTTCTTCCATAATCTTCTCTGGCGTATAATACTCATAGTTTCCGATTCCCTTGCGAAGAAGCATTACGGTAACGTTCATATCAACTAGCTGCAATAAATCTGTATCGCCTGTTAAAATATATACTTCCGCCTCACTAGCGTATTCTTTTGTTAACGTACCAATGCAGTCATCAGCTTCATAGCCTTTCATACCAATTACAGGAATCGATAACTTTGAAGTCATCTCTTGTACGAGATCAAATTGTGGAATCAATTCTTCTGGTGGCGCTGCACGGTTTGCTTTATAATTTGAGAACGATTCGGTTCGGAATGTCGTACTTCCCATATCCCAGCACGTTACAATATGCGTCGGCTCAATCGCTTGCGTTGCTGTTAATAAATGTTTCATATAACCATGAATCCCGTTTGTTGGGGTACCATCTTGTCGTTTCATAAATTGTCCATAAACACTTGTTGCGTAAAAAGCACGAAATAATAGTGCCATACCATCAACTAACAATACTTTTTTCATAATTCCTCTCCTACTAACAAAAAATAATAACCTCACGTTATCTCGTAAGGTTATATAAACAGATTACCATTCTACGTTTCTATTCAACTTTACCTATTATACAATGTTTTTATATATTTAGCACCACTAACGGTTTAAGATGTTTGGTTACAGCATGTATGAAGTAATCCAGAATACGTATTTTTACCTGTTGAAACGACCACAGCCTTCGCAGTTCCATTTACAATATGTGTACCTTTAAAACATACATTTTCAAGTTGAAGTGGATTGTAGTCTTTCATTCGTTTTAATGGGATAAAACGTTTGCGTTCAAGATGATAACAGCTTTCAAATTTCTCTACGTTCGTTTCTTTCCCTGTTAACACCGATTCATTTACTAACAAATTTTCTGCATAAATAATACGTACATCAGCTGGCACTGTATCACCTGCTGAAAGAAAAACCATATCTCCTGGAACTAGCTCCTCAACTGGAAGTTTCATTATTTTTGATTCACTATTCACATCTGCAGTTGTACACACTTCTACTCTAGAAACAGTAACCGTTACAATCTCACAATGATTCTCATTATGAACACGTTGTTTTGCAAATCCAGGAATCATTTCACCTAATTTCATCATTACATCAGAAAAAATTGCTCGTTTTGAAGATAATTCATTTTTCCCGTACATATGAATGCGCTTCTGCGCTTCTTTAATAGAAAGGCCATCTCTTGTTGTTTTAAAATAAGCAAATACAGACTTCACATCTCTTGTTGCAATTTCAATTAACAAGTCTTTATTTTGTTTTAACATAGATTGTTCTTTCATCATTCTTTTATTTTGTTTATGAGACATGTTACCCACAAGTTTATTTACATATAACATATTATCGTCTCCTCCTTTACAACATAGGAAGAAACGCTTTGTTTCTCAATTTATCTCACTTTAACAACTCATTTATTTCTACAGCTCGTTAAAGTGTACCACGTTTAGCTCATAACTATCAGCTGAACGTTATCTTATGATAAATATAGAGGGAGGAACAAATCGTTTCCTGCCTACATCATATATTTTTGTTTCGAAGTATATGGGTAACGGAACCGAGTCAGAATTTGACATGCTCCTCACCTCCTCTTTCATTTTTTAGTCAGTATTTATACTATGAAAATGGTCATAGTTTGTTAATAAAAAGACCTCTACTCATAAGCAAGTAAAGGTCATTACATACATAAATAAGCGATTCCTAATCAACATAGAAATCTGCGAACCTCTCCCTCGCCGAGTTTTAGCACTGTATAGCATAGGTACATTACCAGCTACGTTAAGAAAAACCTTAATTCGATCATTCCTGTTGACCCATTGGCGTCTCTCGACATTTTTGGGCAGTAGCATTTCTCTATACAGGAGCCTCACCTAACAGAGACTTATTTTTTTATTACATAGAAAATGTTACTCCTATTTAAAATAGATGTCAACACTTTGAATTCAAAGTTTCTCAATATGTTAAACACCCAGCAATCACAATTCCGATGGAAATTGATAAAAACATAAGGAAAAGTCCGACAGCCTGGTTATCATCCTCAATACTTTGATTAATATTAAAGCGCGGTGTACACCATTCAGCTAAATAAAACACAATAATTTGCGCTAATACTCCAATCGCTCCCCATAAAACCATATCCATTAATGAAACAGAATGAGCAGCCGTTGAATACAAGACAATAGCAAGACCAAGAACTCTTCCTCCAAGCGCGTAACTTGCTGCTTTATTCCCTTTTGCCATTAACGAAAATTCTTTCACTTTCGTTGTCACTTCCATTAGAAAAAGACCGATACATAAAAGACCGATTGAAACTCCTAAATAAAGTAAGAAATTTATCATTTATAATCCTCCTTTTTAATTCCTACAGGTAAATAATAAGATTCATTCCCCGTAATTTTTGCACCTGCACGTATACCAATACTACTTGGTTTTCCAGCAATTAAAAATGATCCAAATACATACGATAACTCCTCGTTCCCTTTTTCAGTCTCAAGAGAAACGACGGGAAGCTTTGTATACTTTTGAAATACAGGAAGCTCTCTTTTATACGTTTGATATGAATTTTGATCAATAATTTTGATATCTTTATCACGAATTGTAACCGTGTCGCCTTCTCTACCAAACGAAGGTTTTTGAACAAAGGAATTTTTTCCTAAAAACAGATCTGGTTCTAAGTAAGTAGGGAGCATGTATTCTTTAATCCATTGTTGTTCCTCATTTGTATAAAAAGCACCTGCCTCCGCTAATCCCCAAATGAGACATTGAACCGATTTCGGCTGCAGTAGAAAAGATGAAATCGGATTTATAATAAAAAGCTTTCCTTCCTTTACAAGTTGTAATAACTCAACCCCTACAAGATCTCCGTTTTTTGGATCCCGGTCCTCTACTAAGTGTTCAATAGGATATGTCTGGCGATACAAAACATCAATTGGCACACCATCTCCGTCCAGTAAAGCCTCTTCAGTAATTCTGAGTTCTGATATTGACACCACTTTGTTGCTAACCTGACATAGCTGACTTAAATACCGAGTTGTATTCCAATCTTCTATATGTTCCTGATGGGCTGTAAAGACAACGTTTGGTCTTTCTATCCCCTTAGCCGCTTCCATCACAGCTTTTGTGATGCCAGAAGAGAGAAGACGTTCCTGATTCTCGTTTGGATCATGATAATCTAATTCTTTGCAAACCTCTCCATTCATTTGAAAGCATTCCATGATAAAAGTCGGAGTATCACTATTAAACTCAAGCATTTTGATACCACTATCTGTCATCACAAAATCAAACCGTGAAATAACAGATTCAGGAAACAGAGATTTCATTCTGATAAAAGACAGACTTGAAGATGGAAAGCCAAGTTCAATAAGCTGGGCGTCAGACAAAGTCCGAAGCAACCTAGCAGTCTTAAAAAATACTTCTCCCATTCGTTCTGTTGCTAACTGCAAGGCTTGAATAGTTTGTTCTGATATCTCAAAAACATGAAAAAGGCTGTATTCACTCCCGTATAAATCAGACCAGAATTGGGGAAACCTTGAATAAAATTGATTTCGTTTCTTTATGTAACGCGACATAATCTAACCTCCAAATCCACCCTTTGAACCGCTTCCAATTCCCCCTTTAAAATTAGATGAAGCTTGATAGGACTTAAATTCAGAAGAATTTTTGAAGGTTGATTTATTTTGATAGTATCTACCACCGTAATAATAACTCCCATGAGAACTTGAACGGCTATCATCGCATCGCCACACGCCAAGTTCATCATCCCAATCCCAATCTGCACAACTCTTATCTTTTGGTTTTGGAGGAAGATCTTCTGTACAGCCAGATAAAGTACCGGCCACTAAAGATGTCAGAACACCTGTTACTAACCATTTGGTTTTTGTCACTTTCCAACGCCCCTTTATATATTATATTTTTATTATAAAAGAATTCATGATAAAGTAGAAGAAAAAGAAAGAGGGATTACAATTGCGGTTAGAATATCGACTCAATGATGAAACGAAACAATATCCTGCCCTATGGAACTATGCTGATATTTCTGTGTCTGAAGCCGTCGCAAGAATGACTTGTGAGTACTTTATTAAAGAAGGAGATACATATGTCGTAACAGCGACCGCGATGGATCCCGACGGAACAGCTGTATTATATGTACAAAAAGAAACGTTCTTCGATGATCCTTCAGAACCTACATATTCCCATATAGGTTTTGAGATTAGAGAACTACAAGAAGTAAATTCGATTTTAATAGAAAGTAAAGATGTATGGACCCATGACGAGATCTTAACATATCTCCATTCAGATATTTTGTACGTTCAAAAAGACGGAATATTCATGGAATTCATCTTAGATTCCAGAGAGATTGATGAAGACCGAAAATGCTATGTTTATTATGGAAATTTTACAGGTGAACACAGATAAAGTGAAACTTTAATCAGTGGGGTTTCTTCATCCCCCACTGATTAAAGTTTCATTTGATTTCTAATATTTTTATGTGTTCCACACAATGAAATTCCAATCATTTCCGGCATACAGAAAAAATGTTCCTACAACATAAAAACCTTACGTATAAAACGTAAGGTTTTTTATATAGCCCCACACATGCCGTTCTCTCTAGATGTCCATAAACCTGCTCTCACAGGTGGATGTTCTCATAAATGCTTTCAGCTTCCTTCTTAAAAAGATGGCATGCTGTTTACATTTAGATATTGAACTTCCATATTATACTTATTGGTTTAAGACATACATAAGCTACGTACACCGTAGGAATTTTATATAATGTTAGTTGAAATAAGACCCCCGCACGTGCCGTCCCTCGTAAATGTCCAAAAACCCGCTACTCGCAGGTGGATGCCCTCACAGCTACCGTACATCTTCCTCCACAAAGAAGGCTTGATGATGGTCGCTAAATATTGAGCTTCCGTATAACTAACATCGGTTTTAGACATAAATAAGTTACGTACACCGCAGGATGTTTTATTTACTTGTCGTTATCTTATCACATTGCATGCAATGTGTAAAATGTAATGTTTTGAAGTAATTTCTTGCTTGTGACCTTATTTTAATACAAAATATTTTTGCATGCAAGAGGTTACTGTTCTTCTTTTACAATTTGGTTTTCTGGATAAGAAATCCAATCACTCCAACTCCCAGCATATAACTTCACGTTACGAAAACCAGCTGCTTGTAACGCTAATATATTCGGACATGCTGTTACACCAGATCCACAATAGACGATTGTTTCTTTCTCTTTAGTAAGGTGGTGGAATCGCTCCTCTTGCTCATCTTTATTTTTGAAATGACCTTCTTCCGTGATGCCATCTTTCCAAAAATAGTTTTCTGCTGTCGGAATGTGACCAGCTTTCGGGTCAACAGATTCTTCAGCACCAGCATAACGCTTCGGCTCTCTAGAATCAATTAACGTAATATCTGCATTCGTACGAATTTTTCCTTTCACATCTTCCATCGTTACAAGCATGCTGTCTTGTACATTCGGAATGAAAGTTTTCCGTTCAATAGTTGGCACTGCTGCCGTTGTAGATAATTTGGATTCCTTCCATGCCGGAAAACCACCATTTAATACATATACTTTTTGATGTCCCACATAAGTTAATAGCCACCATAAACGCGAAGCCATAGCACCACCTTGACTGTCATACGCAATAACTGTCGTATGTTCATCAATACCAGCTTGAGAAAGTTTTTCAGCAAAATCCTGAATATCTGGAAGTGGATGACGGCCACCATGCTCGGTAACAGGACTTGATAAATCAAGATTCAAATCAAAATATATCGCATGAGGAATATGTTCTTTTTCATACTGTTCTCTTCCCCAATTTGGATTAGCTAAGTCAAAACGACAATCGACTATGCTGACATGCTCATCTACTATGTGATCACGTAACCATTCGACTGTAACAATCATACTTAACGACCTTCTTTCTCTTGCAGGCGACCTACATACTCCATAACCATATCTTCTGTTACGATTTTACGTTGTGGTGCAACACCTCGTTTAGCAAGATCATTAATTTGCTTCGTTACCATGTTAATTGCATCTACTGAGAAATGTTTTCCATTTGATGCAAGTGCTACTGCCGCTTCAATTGCCGCTTCACGCTGCGCTTCTAACTGTAAAAATGTTGTCACAATTTCATTTTGTTTACGAGAATGTGCTGTAATTGCTTTATGTACTTCCATCTTCTCTTCCCCCTAAATAATTTATACTTTCTTGCCAAGTAGCTTCGTAAGAAAATGACTAAATCTCCATTGTAAGCCGAATCATATCTCGGCATACAATTCCATTTTCAATAATCTCTTCTTCATAATGCTTCGAAAAGTAATCAAAATCAATAGAAAAAATACGAAAACCACATTTTTGATACAAAGCAAGCTGTGAAACACTAGAATTTCCTGTCCCTATTTCAAGTGTATGAATATGATATTCCTTCGAGATTTGAATTGCATGTTGTACCAACTGCTTGCCAATCCCTTTTCCTTGTAGCTCTTCTAAAACAGCAATATTCATAATTTCCATTGTTTGCGGTCTTGTTTCAAGCAATACATATACTCCTACAATCTTTTCTTCCTCTTTCGCAGCATAAATAAGACCGCGGTGCAAATATGAATGAATTTGCGCCTCACTTGGATCAGCGAGCAATAGCAATGATTTCGGTGCTACCTCTTTAGAAACGCGTTCTATTACAATTCCCATAAAATTTCCCCCTTCTCTCTTGTTCTAAACCCCCCTTGTCTACCATAAGTAATACAAAGGAGGGATTCACCATGGACAACAATGAGAAAAAGTGCAACGTCATCTCAATTGATGGAAAGAAAAAGAAAAACGGAACATATTCCCACCCAAAATTAGTTGTAGATGGAAAAACATATGAGTTTTCTTCGTTCGTCTTATGCGGTGAAACACCAGACGGTAGACGCTTAGTTCTTACCCATATGATTTCTACAGATGAATTTGCAGGATTTGTAAAATCACTGGATGCTGTACTGCAAAAGAAAATTGAGCGAATCTTTTTTTCATAGAGCTTATCAAATATGAATTTCCTTTTCGATTGCTGTTAACTGTTTCCGTAATTGTTCCTTACTTTGTTCATATAAAGATACATCAATTGTTTCAGCTAAAGCGAACAATACACTTGCATAATATTGCTTAACATCTTCCTGCATCACTTTTCGGAATAAGTCCCATTTCAATTCCCATTCTTGTTTGTAATGCTCGATAAACAATTCTTCTTCATTTGCTACATATTGGGATACAACAGGTTCGAGTGATTCCTTCGTATCTTCTTGCATTGCTGCTTTATCATTTTTTTCAAAGAAGCTTTTTTCATTTTTAAAATGAGATAATGCCTTTTTAAAATGTTTTATTTCTATAGACGGAAACGGCTCTTCGTGCGTAATAACCTGGTATTCATAATCAGCTGTCCCATTCATAGAAACAGATTCATTTTCCAGCTTACATTTTACGACAATTGCATCTCTTGCTCGCTGCATCGCTTCATCCATCCATTTTTCAAGACGTAGCGACGTCGCTCTCATTTCTTGCAATAAATCATGCTGTATAAATGCTACAAGCTCCATAAGACATTCTTGCAACTTCATTTTCACATTTCCATCTGTTCGAAGAGATGCAGGATTAATAAATTCAGTAAACACATCGTTATAACGTAAAAACAGCCGCTGCTCTACGTAATATAATAGTTCTTTCACTTCATTTTGCATTGCTTGTTCTTCTGCAAGTACACTATACGATGAAATAATATGAAGTAGCTGCTCACGTTCTGCTTCATATTTTTTTATTTGCTTTTCTTTTTCATCATTCCCTTGCTTCGCTCCTTGTATCATATTTGTAAGAAGCTGATCTGCGCTTTGTAGTGCACCATATAAAGAATGAACAGATACAAGCATTAAATCGCGCATCATAAAGGATGTAAATGATTCCTCAAACTTTGTAATCCCTGAATTTTTCAAAATCCCGTACTTTTCTTTCGCTATACTCTTTCCTTGTTTCTCCTCAAGCGCACATAAACTCGAAATTGCAAATAAACGTGGATTTCGGATACCGTATTGCAGAAGCTGATCTGCAATATATCCTTTTACCATTTCAAGTTCCTCCTCAGACTGTGCTAAGTCCGCTGCATTAATTAAGAAGAACATTTTATCAAGTGCAAATGTATCTTTCACGCGGCCAAGCTGAATTAAAAATTCACGATCCGCTCTTGAAAAGACATGATTGTAGTACGTTACAAATAAAATCGCATCAGCATTTTTAATATATTGGAATGCAACATCCGTATGTCTAGCATTAATAGAATCTGCTCCTGGTGTATCAACAAGTGCAACACCTTGTCTCGTTAAAACACAATCATAGTACAGTTCCATATATTCAACAAAACACGATTTTTCTTCGTTCGCTACATAATCCGAGAACTCTTCTAACGTAACTTGTACTTGTTCTCCCAAATGATTAGAAACCGCTTGATATCCCCTCTGTACCGCACGTAAAAAACTAAACGTTGTTTTTTGTTTTCCGCTTGGTGATGGATATTTTAGGATCGTATCTATTTGTGATAACGCTTCTTCAAATGTCTCAATTTCATAATGAAACAATTTATAAACTGCTTTCATATCTTCTAATAGCGCCTGTTTCGATTTAAACTGAACCATTACTGTACCATGAGGTTTATCTTCTGTAATCGGTAAAATCTGATTAATTGTCGCCGTTGTTGGATTAGGTGATACCGGAAGTACATTCGCACCAAGCAACGCATTTGCAAATGATGATTTCCCGGCACTAAAAGCTCCAAATAAAGCTACGGTAAATTGCTTCGTTTCAACACGTTTTCTTTTCCCTACAACTTCTTGATGCAAATGTTTAAGCGTCGGAAGAGGTTCTAGTATCATTTCCGCACCTTTTACTTGTTCTAATATACGCTGGATATTTAACGTTGCCGTTGTTTTTATATTTTCTTCATGATAAGAAATGCTGTCGCTTTGTATCTCTTGTTCTTGTAATGTAAACTTCTCATTTACAATCTGCTTCTTACCTTGTAATACTTTTTCTACTTGCAATCCATCTGGTACTGGTACATGTTCGCTCCAAATACTTTGTAAATAATTCTCGTATTTATCATACGCCTCAATATATTGTAATTTTATTTCTTTTGCTGTTTGTAACAGAGTGTATTGTTCAATTTCTTGTTCAATATGAGCAATCTCTTTCACTATCTGTTGCTGTAAAACGCTCGCACTTTTTTCGAAAATTTGCTGCGCTGTCATAAAGTATCTTTTCTTTAACTCATTCGCAACGTCAGCTGTATAAAGAAGCAAATAATCTCCTGTAAATCCTGCACCTTGCTTAATTGTTTCCGCTAATAATTCAGGACCGAAAGAAATTTGCAATGCATATATGTCTTTCCCTACTTCTTCAGTAAACATCTCTTCATCTTTTAAGAAAGCTACAATAAACTCTTTCACATGAAAATCTAGCTGCGTCTCAACAGTCTTCCCTAGCGCTGAATAAAATGCATCCAATCGCCTTTGTTTTTCTTGCTCTGTTTTTCCTTTCGCAAATAGCAAACCAACTTTAAATTTTGTTAACTTTGTTTCTAAATATTGATTTGCTAGCTCTCTCATTTCAAATGGCATTAAGTAAGCGTTATCTAATATTGCTTGCAATCCTTTTATAAATTCATTTTTCACATCCGATTCTTTACTAACAACGCATCGTTTATTTTCAGTAAGTTCTTCTTTCTTTTCTATTACGTCTGCAAGCGATAAAGTTGATGCTAATTCTTTTTGATAGGGCATTAATTGTTTTTCATTTTCGGAGAGAACGAATGAAAAATGCTCTTGTAATAAGTATTCTGTTTCTCTTTCCATACCATTTTCCACATATTGCTCACGTTCTTTCATAATAGAAGAAAGCAAATTCTCTAACCTTTGAATTTCGTTATGTGGATGATTCATCATTCGTAACGAAGTATAAAAAATGCCGTCTACTTCAATATCCCAGTTAGAAAAGGATTGGCTCACGCTTTTCTTATAATCTTCAAATGATAGCTCTCTTTCCTTATGTTTATCGATTTGATTAGTAACAAGATAAACCGTTTTATTGCGTTGCTTCAATTCTTTAACAAATTGCAAATTCACTTCAGATTGAACATGGTTATAGTCCATCATGTAAAAAATAACATCGGCAAGATGGAGTGTTGATTCTGTCGCTAATTGATGTGCATCATCTGTTGAATCAATTCCAGGTGTATCAACAAGCATAACACCATCAGGAATCGGTGCATCATTTCGATAAATGTGAACACCCATCACCTCGTCTCCATTTTTACAAAGTTGCTTCAGCTCTTCTGCTGAGTATGCACCATCATATTCGTAATGCTCTCCAGATTTCACCGTTACAACAACACGATCCGGTCCTTTTTCAATTTTAACAACATTTGCACTTGTCGGAATCGGACTTGTTGGTAATAGCTGTGCTTTATATAAATGATTCATCATTGTCGATTTCCCAGCAGAAAAATGACCGCAAAAAGCAATCATAAGCTGTTCTTGCTTATATTTTTGAATCACTTCAAACAACTTCAAACTATTCTCCGTATCCCCATGTTTCTGCCATTCTTCATAAAAACAAACAAGTTTTTTCATACTGTTTGTCTGTACTATGTTTGTCATCCCCTTGTTCCCCTTTATTCCAAGATGTATATACCCTATTATCATACTAAATTTTCAGGATATTCTCATTAAAAATAAAAAATCCCTTTCATTCTTTTTACAGATGAAAGGGATTCTATGTAAGTTTGTTCATTTTGTTACTTCGACTCCATTTAACACATATTTTGTAATGACAGCATACACAGCAACTGTTCCTGCAACTAATGCATATACCATATTTTACACACCAACCTTTTTTGATAATGATTATCACTTTTAAGGATATTTTATCATTAAAGAGAATCGTTATCAATATTATTCCCAAAAAAGAAGTTCCTTGAAACAAGGAACTTCTTTACTACCTGTTTTAAAGGAGTGAAAAACTTGCTGTGCACTCTTATTATATCTCATAACGAACATCTTAACAGTTTCAAAAATTGGAAATATCCTTATCTCCTCTTCCTTCCATTATTGTATAATAAAAGAGATTGACTTTAAGGAGGAAAACAATGACACAAAACATTTCACCGGGCGAGAGGATTCATTCTATCGATATCATTAGGGGAATTGCTGTATTCGGTATCTTCCTAGTTAACTGGCCTGTTATTGCAGGTGTTGATTCTCGAGATATTACAGGAAGTTATGAAGGAATAGACAGTTATATCCGTCTGTTTTATGACATGTTTATTCAAACAAAGTTTTATACTATTTTTTCATTTTTGTTTGGATTAGGCTTTTTCATTTTTATGCAGCGTGCTGAAGCGAAAACGAATCGTCCAAAAACACTATTCATCCGTCGACTTCTCATTTTATTCTTATTCGGCTTCTTGCATTACGTCCTTTTATGGGATGGTGATATTTTACATAGTTATGCAATTGCGGGGGTTTTCTTATTATTATTTTACAAAAGACAGCCACATACCATCTTAGTATGTTCATTGATTCTATTAGGTCTTTTCCAACTGTTTATGTTATTAGCTAGCATCATGATCGCTTTTGTACCGATAGAAGAATTAACATCATCTCTTCCCATTATGCCATTAGAAAATTGGAGCGTACAAGTGCAAGACCGCTTACATGCCTTTTATTCTGAATCAATTGGGTTAAACATTTCAATGCTTCCAGAAACAGTTGGTTTATTCTTACTCGGCTTATACGCTGGCAAAAAAGACATTTTCCGCCGAGCAAAAGAATTAGATTCCAAACTAAAAAAGTGGCAAATCATTATGTTCCTCTTAACACTTCCAATGTGGTTCTTTATGATTCGTTACTTTGTAACAAAACAACCGTATGAACCAATCTACATGACTGGTTTTACAATGTTTAGTGGGAAAACTTTATTTATCTTTTACATTTTCACACTTATGCGTTTGTTACAAAAGGAAAGATGGCAAAAGCTATTACGACCATTTCAATTTGTTGGACGTATGGCTCTAACAAATTATATTTCACATACAATTATCACATTAGTCGTATTTGGCCTGTTTTTCAAAAATTCCTTACCAGTTCCATTATGGATAGGTCCGCTATTTTGTATTAGTTTTTATACACTACAAATCTTTATTAGCCGCTGGTGGCTCTCCCATTATCAATATGGCCCACTTGAATACATTTGGCGCCTTGGTACATATGGGAAATTGATGCCCATCAAAAAGAAAAGCAAGGTCTCGTGACGAGACCTTGCTTTTAATTATGCTTCTCTTACTGCACTTTGTACTGGAACTTGCTCTTCTTTTTCTTTCACTTTACGCTCTGGAACCATATTAAATACAATATTTAAAAGTACAGCTGACGCACTTCCAAGTACGATTCCGTTATCTGTTAAAATACGGATATTTTCTGGAAGCTGAGAGAATAACGTTGGAACGACTGTTACACCAAGACCAATACCAACGGAGCATGCTACAATTAGTAAATTTTCTTGTTTTCCAAAGTCTACACGGCTTAACATTTTAATTCCATATGCCATAACCATTCCAAACATGGCAAGCATCGCACCGCCAAGAACCGGTTTTGGAATAATCGTTGTGATAGCTGCAATTTTTGGAATAAAGCCAAGCACGATTAACATACCACCGCAAGTGTAAATAATAACACGATTTCGTACACCTGTTAATTGAATAAGACCAACGTTTTGAGAATAAGTCGTATACGGAAATGCATTAAAAATACCACCTAAAACCATTGCTAATCCTTCAGCACGATAACCTTTTGTTAACTCTTTCTCACCGATTTTTTTATTACAAATATCAGATAAAGCAAAGTACACACCTGTTGCTTCTACAATACCAACGCAAGCAACGAGAATCATCGTAATAACCGGCGTTAGCTCAAATGTTGGTGTACCGAAGTAAAATGGCTGAATACCGTGGAACCAATCTGCCTCTCCAACCGCTTGCAAGCTCACTTTCCCCATAAAGGATGCAACAATCGTACCAAATAAAAGACCAAGTAATATAGAAATAGAGCGAATAAAACCATCAAAGAAACGATACATAATGATGATAAATAATAAAACCCCAAATGCTAACGCTAAGTTTTCAAGGCTACCAAAATCTTTACTCCCTACGCCCCCAGCCATATCATTAATTGCTGCCGGAACTAATGTAACCCCAATAACTGTAACAACAGAACCCGTTACAACAGGCGGGAATAGTTTTACAAGCTTTCCAAATAGTTTCGCAAAAATAACAACGAACAACCCTGCTGCAATAATGGCTCCATATATGGAAGAAACACCGTACTGTTTACCGATTGCAATCATCGGTCCTACTGCTGTAAATGTACAACCGAGTACAACGGGAAGACCAATTCCAAAAAATCGATTCGATAAAGCTTGTAAAATCGTTGCGACACCACACATTAATAAATCGATGGATACTAAGTATGTTAATTCTCGTTGATTTAAGCCAAGTCCCCCGCCAACAATAAGCGGAACAATTATCGCTCCTGCATACATCGCAAGCATATGTTGAACACCAAGGGATGCAATTTTAAATGGGTGTTGCTTCATGACTATTTCACCTCCGCAGTCTCATGCTCTACAAATGTAACAGTACCGTTATCAAGTGATGCAATTTCTGCAAGTGATTCTACGCGAACACCGCTCTCACGCAGTTTCTTTCCCCCATCTTGAAATGCTTTTTCAATGACAATTCCAATTCCTGCAATACTTGCTCCAGCTTGCTCTACTAAACTCATTAATCCTAAAGCAGCCTGACCGTTTGCTAAAAAGTCATCTATGATTAAGACACGATCGTTTTCATTGATATGGTTTCTAGTTAATGAAATCTCATTCGTTTCTTGTTTTGTAAATGAGTATACTTTCGCTACATACATATTATCTTGTAACGTTAACGATTTACGCTTTCTCGCAAAGATTACTTTTACACCAAGTTCTAAAGCTGCCATAACTGCTGGCGCAATCCCTGAAGATTCAATCGTCACGATTTTTGTAATGTTCTCTTCTTTAAAACGCTGTGCAAACTCTTTTCCGATCTCTTGCATAAGTACTGGATCAATTTGATGATTTAAAAATGCATCTACCTTTAATACATCACCAGATAAAACCGTTCCTTCATTTAAAATCTTTTCTTGTAATACTTTCATGTTTGTTCCTCCTCTTATGCAATAAAAAAACTCCAAAAGCCGCCACCACTCGTTACAAGTGAGAGACGCGCTTTTGGAGCTTCGCAAAAAAGAATGCTAAACCAGCAATATATTCGTTCTCACTCATAGTCAAAGTATTTACGGTACTTCGGTAGAAACTTGCAGGCCATATCCCCGCGATTATATGAGTGTAGCTAACCTATTTATTTTATAGATGGATTATAACGCATTTTTTTTATTTTGAAAAGCATTTCCAATAAAAAACACGTACGAATTTCACAAAAATATCGTTTTCGTTCGAGTTTTGAAACCTCTTACATTTTGTATTTTCCTACTAAAGAGTCGTTAAAATAACTGGTCCATCCTTTGTAATTGCTATCGTATGCTCGTATTGCGCTGACAGCTTTCCATCCATTGTCCTTGCAGTCCACCCATTTAAATCTACTTTTGAATATCGCATCCCTACATTTACAATGGGTTCAATCGTTATAACCATTCCTTCTTGTAGTTCTGGTCCTTGACCTAGCTTTCCAAAATGAAAAATTGCAGGTTCCTCATGAATTTCCTTACCAATTCCATGCCCTGTAAAATCCCTTGCCACAGAACATCCTTCTGAGGTCACGTAGCTTTCAATCGCATATCCAATATCCCCTACACGATTTCCAACTATCGCTTGCTCCATCCCTTTATATAAAGCTTTTTCTGTTACTAGTAGTAATTTTTCTGCCTCATGAGAAATATCTCCTACTTTATAAGTCTATGCAGAATCAGCAAGCGCACCATTTAAGTTCACTACCATATCAATCGTAACAATATCTCCTACATGTAGCGGTTGATTAGTTGGAAAACCATGACACATTTCATCGTTCACAGACGCACATATTGCATATGGATAATCGTTATATCCTTTTTGCTCCGGCGATGCACCATGTTTTTCTAAATACATTTCAACAAATGTATCAATTTCTAGTGTAGTAATCCCTGGCTTTATCATCTTTGCAAGTTCTTGATGACACGAAGCTAGCAATTTTCCAGATTCACGCATCAAATTTATTTCTTTTTTCGTTTTTATCGTAATCATTACCTCTCTCCTCATTTATTCTTCTATCCACGTGCTTTATGCTTCCCACGATATAAGTTATCCACATTCAATCATACACACCATCCCAGAAATTCCAAAAGAGTTATCATTTCACATTTTCTTCACAAATTCACATACCAAAACTTGTAAGAAGTCGCGACTTTCCAAGTTCTCATTATAGACATAGTTTTTATTGTATTAATGAACACTTTTTGAAAGCATATTAGGATGCGATAAAACTTTCTAAATTTTTTGTATTATAAAAATGTAAGATTTTTATTTATCCAAGGAGGGGTATCATGGGCGAACATAAATTACATCAAACAGAATCCGAAACGAATGAAAAAAGTTCATTAAAAGGAACTTTAACCGCTGTTTTTTTTTGTCGGATTTTTCATTATTTTCACATGGTTTAGTGTCTATCAAATTTTTGTTAATCGGCTATAAGATATCGTTTTGAAAAGGGAGATGGGGATATGCACTTACATAAATACGAAAAAATTTGGCTCATTTTCGGTGTTGGTTCACTATTCGTATTTTTAGCTATTTTAGGAATTAGTGCTTTTTATATGGGTAACAAACCACCAAGTTGTTTAACTACAATTGACCCCGAAAAGGTTCACGCAACCGCACCATTTGATCAACCTAGTGTTAAAAAGGTGGGGAAAAATCATTATCAGGTGACGATTGTCTCACAGGCCTTCTCTTTCACTCCAAATACAATTAAAGTACCAAAAGGTGCAAAAGTAGATTTTGTTGTAGCAACAAAAGATGTTGTTCATGGGTTTGAAATCGCAGGAACAAATGTCAATATGATGGTTGAGCCTGGATATGTAAGTACTGCTTCACAAGTTTTCCAAAAAACAGGGGAGTATTTAATTGTCTGTAATGAATACTGTGGTACCGGCCATCATATGATGAGCGCGAAAGTAGAGGTGACTGAAAAATGATTACATTGCAAGATAAAATAAGTAAACGAGATGCCAAATTAGCAATGGCTCATATCCATATCGCATTTATTGCTCTTTTTCTAGGTGGTTTATGTGGATTACTGCAAGTTCTCGTTCGCTCAGGGAAATTCAATTTACCTGCCGGCATTGGCTACTATCAAGTGTTAACTACACATGGCGTTTTACTTGGACTCGTATTAACAACTTTCTTTATTATTGGCTTCTTATTTGCTTGTATGAGTAAAACAACCGGTGTCCTATCAAAAGGTGTTCGACAAACAGGCTGGATTGGCTTTTGGCTTATGACAATTGGAACAACACTTACTGCTATCTTTATTCTACTCAATAAAGCAACTGTACTCTATACCTTCTATGCTCCATTAAAAGCGCACCCTGGGTTTTATATTGGACTTACCCTTGTTATTGTTGGAAGTTGGTTTAGCGGATTTGCAATGTTTGCTCAGTATCGTACATGGAAAAAACATAACAAAGGAAAAATAGGTCCCTTGTTAAGCTTTATGGCTGTTGTAACAATGGCACTGTGGCTTGTTGCAACGCTCGGTGTTGCAGCTGCAGCACTTATTCAATTTATTCCATGGAGCTTAGGCTTTGTTGATAAAATCGATGTCTTAGTCAGTCGAACATTATTTTGGTACTTCGGTCATCCACTCGTTTATTTTTGGCTCCTTCCTGCCTATATGGCTTGGTATGTCATTATACCGAAAATCATTGGTAGTAAAATCTTCAGTGATTCACTAGCTCGTTTGTCATTTATCTTATTTTTACTCTTTTCTATGCCTGTAGGATTCCACCATCAATTAACCGAACCAGGCATTGATCCTGGTTGGAAATACTTGCAAGTTGTCTTAACATTTATGGTTGTTATTCCCTCTTTAATGACTGCCTTCTCCTTATTTGCAACCTTTGAACAATTTGGACGATCAAAAGGGGCTACTGGATTATTTGGATGGCTTCGCATGCTTCCATGGGGAGATGCTAGATTTTTCGCCCCATTCGTCGGTATGTTAATGTTTATTCCAGCTGGTGCTGGTGGACTTGTTAATGCAAGTAACCAACTAAATCAAGTCGTTCACAATACTGTATGGGTAACGGGACATTTCCATTTAACATTGGCAACCTCTGTTATATTAACATTTTTCGGAATCGCCTACTGGTTAATTCCACATCTAACAGGACGCGTTATGACAAAAGAAATGAATCGACTTGCTATGATTCAAACTTGCGTATGGGCGATTGGTATGTTCTTCATGTCTGCTGGTATGCACTTTGCCGGATTACTCGGAGCACCTCGTCGCTCTGCTTTTTCTACATATGGAAATTCACAACAAGCACTCGAATGGATTCCATACCAAATTGCCCAAGCAGTCGGAGGATCCATTTTATTCGTTGGCATTGTAATTGCGATCATCATTTATATAGACCTAGTCTTCTTCGCACCAAAAGGGCAAACTGAGTTCCCAATCGGTGAAGTAGCCGATGCATCTGAACGTACGCCATTAGTTTTTGATAATTGGAAGCTTTGGATTGGCATTACAGCGTTACTTATTTTATTTGCTTACACCATTCCATTTATTGATATGATTCAAAACGCTCCGCCTGGTTCGAAAGGGTTTAAATTGTGGTAAATAAAAAGCAGAGGGAATTCCCTCTGCTTTTTATTCCCTTACAGTATATATCATTTATCCTGCAATCTCAGCTGAATTAAACGTTCCATTAATATTTCCATCTACAACAATACAATGTCCCCAAAACATATCTCCATCCGAAAAATATATTGTAAAATCACCATCTGGATAAACACTTATACTTTCTAACTTCATCAAATTAATGAACATTTCCTGTGTAATCTCATCTACGGTTTTCTCATCATCATCCTGTAACCACTCATTCGCTAACTCCAGTAGTTCTGTTGCTGCGAACAATTTCATTTTTCTATCCCATTCATTTTGCCCCTCAAAAAGTATATATGCTGTTTTTAAAGCATCCTGCATTATCTGTTCATCTTTATTCCAATCAAAAGATAAACTACATTCTTCACCAACCCAAGAAATTTGCTTTTCGAATAACTCCACAGTCTTCTCAAGTGTGAACTCACCCAATATCTTATCTTGATAATAGACTGGCTTCATTGAATCTTGTAATATCTTTTCTAATTCATTATCTTCATATGTTTTGTCCAAAACCTGAACAAGCATCATTGCATTTTCTTCCCTACGCACCAGCAACCTTACAACGGTATTTTCTTGTAAAAGTTCTCTTGACCGTCTCAATTCTGCATCATCAGCTAACCATTCAAGTCTTAGTTTTTCTTCTATAATCAATTCATGATTACATAAATCTTGCCATGCAATCAAAGGAATTGATGCACCCCACAAAATAGCATCACCTGCTTTTCCCGCACCTACACCCGATGCTCCTGTAACAGCTGCTACCTCAATAATCTCTTTTGTAAATCTATTTTCAAATCTATTTATTTCACTTAATTTACTCATTTTCATTCCCCTCCCCGTTATAGAATCCTTTACGAATAACGCTTCTGCAGTTAGCGAGTATCCGACTAACTTCCTTTTACCAAATTTCAAGTTAGATCTTATACTCCCTACAAGCCGTATGATAAATCATTTTCAAAAATTCAAAGCGACTTCCATTTGTCTCTTGAATAAAAGTACCGACTACTTCGAATCCTACCTTTTTATAGACTTTTATTGCTCTTTCATTAAAAGTTGCTACTGAAAGCGTTATATACTGCGGTTGATATTTTTCCATACAAAATTCTAAGCCTCTCCGTATAAACGCTTCACCAAAACCCCTTCCAGTCAAATTTGGTTTCATTCCAAGTTCAATATCTACTATATGTACATCTACTCTATTAAACCGAAAGAAGCCAACGGTCTCCTTCTCCTCACAAACTGCAAAAGTCATTTCTCCACGTATATTAGAATCTAAAAACTCAGCTAAATCTTCCTGATCCGCTTCCATATCATAAAACGAATACTTTCCCTCATAGTGCCAATGATACGCAATTTCTTCTGCTTGCTCTTGTGTCATAACTCCAAAAGTATACTTCACCGTATCTCCTCCTCCCATTAAACACATGTATGGTAAAGCTTTTATTCATAAAAAAGAGCTGCATACAGGC